>CADBNS010000070.1 GCA_902796065.1 Ruminococcus flavefaciens | reverse complement strand
ATGAGCTTGGTAGCAGTCATGAGTATGCAGGAATATGCACCTCTCAGCCTCGGCATAGCACGTTCCACAGCCTCCTCCGTAGAGTGACAGTTCAGGCGCTCACGGACTATCTCATATGCGATAGCCTCAGTATCCGATGTGCCGTGGAAAATAGCTCCCGACATCTCAAACGAACGCCTCAGTTCCGCTGCATTTACCAGGTTGCCGTTGTGGACAAGCGCCATATTTCCCTTGATATGCCTGATAACAAGAGGCTGTATGTTATTTGGATTATGTCCGCCGGTAGTGGAATAGCGAACGTGTCCCACAGCCATATTTCCGCTGCCCAGCTTATCAAGCTCCGCACGGCTGAAAACCTCTGACACAAGACCGTCTGCCCTTTTATGCCTGAATACTCCGTCATCACAAACTGCGATACCGCAGCTTTCCTGTCCGCGGTGCTGCAAAGCATAAAGTCCGAAATATACCGACGAAGCGGGGTCTGCGCACTTATTCTCGTATATTCCGAAAACGCCGCATTCCTCGTGTATGGAATCAAACATATTTACACCTCAGTTTACAGATATTGCTCATTGATCTTATCTATCAGCTCAAGAGCCGCAATGCTTTTTTTCTTCCGTTTGTTCATGGCGTACTGCTCCAGATAGGAGTGAGCCTCCTCTTCGGTCATTCCCTTGTACTCCATCAGCATGAACTTTGCCTTATCGATGGTCTGAATCTCCCTTATCTTCTCTTCAAGGCGCTGATTCTCCCTGTACAGCTTCAATGAGCGGTTGAGAGCTATGTCCATGGTCTTTACAAGCTGGTAAAGCAGCGACCTGCTGAATGGTCTGGCAACAATAAGGATACCGTATTTTTCAGCACGTTCGCTTACCTTTTCGACGTTCTCTTCCTTGATTATGAAGATACAGTTTGCGGCAGTCTTGTCGATGATATACTCCGCAAGCTCAAAGCCGGACTCGTCCATCAGCGGAGAATTGATTAGAGCCAGTTCAACAGAAGGGTCGGCATCAAGGTGAGTCTTTGCCTGATACGCTGATTCCACCAGCATTGGAGTACACCGGAACGATTCGCGGATGAATTTCACGAGAGCTTCAGAGGCGCTTTTATTGCTTGATATTATAAGTACCTTTTCCAAAGCCGACCTCCGTTATAAACTGTAGAAATACTTATCCTTCTCAAATACATCCTTATCGTATGCTGTGGAGTACTCCTTCCACTCCATTCTGCTGTGAGCAATAACTTCCTCAAGGATATTTGCAGGAATGTATTTTTTTATGAACTCAGAACTCTCTGCGCAGTCAGCTGCCTCGTCAATTGACATCGGCAGACGGCTGCTGCTTTCGTTTTCAGCAGGAAGCTGAGCATTCTCGGCTATACCCTCCAGAGATGCATAGATTATCAGTCCCAGCACGTAGTAGGGATTGCACACGCAGTCAGCAGCTCTCAGCTCCACAGACGTATCGCTGCTGTCAGTACTCATTCTGATAAGCTGTGAGCCTTCATCGGCTGCCCAGAGTATATCACGGGGAGCTGTGAACTCACCAAGTCGGCTGTAGGAATTCACTGTGGAATTGGTAAATAGGGTGAAATCGCGGATACGCTTCATGATACCGGCAGCTGCTGCTTTCAGCTCATCACCTGCGGGTGTGGATTTCTCCTCAAGGAAGTCGCTGTCCGGAAAGATAACGAAGCTGATATGCATACCGTTTCCGCAGTCAGTGCGCAGAGGCTTAGGCATGAAGCTGGCATGCACACCGTGGGTCTCAGCAACGGATTTTACCGCAGATTTGAAGCTGAGCAGAGTATCCGCAGCCTTCAGTGCAGATGAAGCGTTGAAGTCTATCTCATGCTGACCGCAGCCGCTTTCGTGGCGTGAGGATACAGGATGTATCCCCATCTGCTCCAGTGTCAGGCACACATCACGGCGGATATTCTCTCCCTTATCATCGGGAGCTGTATCGCAGTAGCCAGCATGGTCGTGGGGTATCCTTGTGGGCATACCGTTCTCATCATTTCTGAAAAGAGTAAATTCACAGGAAGTTCCGAAGCGGAAGCAGTAACCTGCACTGACCGCTGCCTTCATTGCTTTTTTCAGGAAGTACCTACCATCGCCCTCAAAGGGAGTACCGTCCTTATAGCGGATATAGCAGAACATTCTTATTACCCTGCCCTGCTGTGGTCTCCACGGGAGAACGGTCATGGTCTGTGCATCGGGGAACAGGAATATATCCTTTCCCTTTGCGGCTTCAAATCCGGATATTTTCTTCGCAGCTATCCTCACTCCGTTCTGAAATGTCGCAGCAAGCTCGGAAGAAAGTATCGAAATATTTTTAAGTCTGCCGTGAAGGTCACAGAACGTCAGTTTCACGAACTTGACATCGTTTTCATCTATATACTGTAGTATCTCATTTTCTGAATAAATCATTTCTACCTCCGTTACAGATTCGTATATCCCATAAGGTATCTGTCAGTTTCCGCCGCAGCGTCCCTTCCCTCGCGGATAGCTCTCACCACAAGGGACTGGCCGATGTGCATATCTCCGGCAGTGAATACCTTCGGCACATTTGTGGCATGACTGCCTGTTTCTGTCTTTACGTTTGTGCGCTGGTCAAGCTCCACACCAAAAGCATCTGCAACATAGCTCTGACAGCCAAGAAAGCCGGCTGCGATAAGGCAGAGCTCACAGGGAAGGATCTCCTCACTTTCTTCGATCTCACGGGGCACTCTTCTGCCGCTTGCCTCATCGGTGACGAATTCCAGCTTCACTGTCTTTACTCCCGACAGTGCTCCCTTATCGTCCTTGATGAATTCCTTGACAGTAGTTGTGTAGATCCTCGGGTCGTGACCGAATACAGCGATAGCCTCCTCCTGACCGTAGTCCGTCTTGCAGACCCTCGGCCACTCCGGCCACGGATTGTTTTCTGCTCTCTCCTCCGGCAGCTTCGGCATCATCTCCAGCTGTGTCACAGATCTGCATCCGTGGCGCACAGAGGTTCCCACGCAGTCGTTTCCGGTATCTCCGCCGCCGATGATAACAACATTCCTGTCTTTTGCGGATATGCATTTACCATCGGTAAGTCCGGAATCCAAAAGGCTTTTCGTGGTAGCCTTCAGGAAGTCCACCGCAAAGAATATACCATCGGCATCTCTGCCCGGAGCCATAATATCCCGCGGATTTGATGATCCGCAGGCAAGTATGACAGCATCGAAGTTCTCCATTATGTCATCAGCAGAGATATTCACACCTACATCTGCATTTGTGACGAACTCCACGCCCTCAGCCTTCATCAGCTCAGTACGGCGCTCAATGATGTGTTTTTCCAGCTTCATGTTAGGGATACCGTACAACATCAGTCCGCCTGCCCTGTCGGAGCGTTCAAATACCGTAACACTGTGACCGCGCTTGTTGAGGGTATCAGCTGCCGCAAGTCCCGACGGTCCGGAGCCGATGACAGCTATCCTCTTGCCGCTGCGCACCTTCGGTATCAGTGGCTGAATAAGACCGCTTTCAAAGCCGTACTCAACTATGGACCTTTCATTCTCACGTACAGTTACAGGTGAGCCGTTGAATCCGCAGGTGCAGGCTTTTTCGCACAGTGCCGGACACACCCGCGATGTGAACTCAGGGAAGTTATTGGTCATCAGCAGTCTGCCGAGAGCCTGATCCTTCTGTCCATGATACAGCAGATCGTTCCATTCCGGTATGAGGTTGTTCAGCGGACAGCCGGAGATCATTCCGCAGAGCATTTTTCCGTTCTGACAGAATGGAACTCCGCAGTCCATGCACCTTGCTGCCTGTTCACGGCGCTGTTCCTCCGGAAGAGTATCATGGAACTCCTTGTAATTGCGCACCCTTTCCAGAGGATCCACAGCAGCAGTTTCGGTTCTTGTATATTCAAGGAATCCAGTACTTTTTCCCATGGCTCACGCCTCCTTTCTGATAAGCTCAAAGGCTTCTATCTCAGCTTGTTCGTGTGATACACCTGACTTTTCAAGTTTCCTTACAGTTGTCTGTATCTTCGCATAATCATGGGGGATTATCTTCTTGAAGCAAGGGATATAGCTGTCGAAGCTGCTCAGGATAGCCTTTGCCTTTTCTGAGCCTGTAGCTTCTGCGTGTTCTTCGATAATACCTTTCAGTTCAGCAATATCCTCTTCAGCCGATACAGCCTCCAGTGATACAAGCTCCTTGTTGAGGCGGGTATACAGGTCGTGCTCAGCATCAAGGACATAGGCGATGCCGCCGGACATTCCCGCAGCAAAGTTCTTGCCTGTCCTGCCAAGTATTACCGCGCGTCCGCCAGTCATATATTCGCAGCCGTGATCGCCGACACCCTCGCATACCGCAACAGCTCCGGAGTTTCTTACGCAGAATCGCTCACCTGCCACGCCGTTGATGAAGGCTTTGCCGGAAGTTGCTCCGTACAGCGCTACGTTGCCGACAATGATGTTTTCCTCAGCTTTGAACGCAGAATCCTCAGGTGGATAGAGTACCAGCTTACCGCCGGAGAGTCCCTTTCCGAAGTAGTCGTTACTATCGCCGCACAGACTGAGAGTAAGTCCCTTAGGTATGAATGCACCGAAGGACTGTCCGCCGCTGCCGCTGCATTTCACAGTGAATGTATCCTCAGCCAGAGCATTTTCGCCGTGGATCCGTGTTATCTCCGCACCGGTGAGGGTACCAGTCGAACGGTCGGTATTGACCACATCGATGGATATGCTCTTCGGAGCGCCGCTTTTCAGTGCGCTTCCCAGCTTCTTTATTATAACACGGCTGTCTATAGTCTTGTCAAGCTCGAAATCGTAAATATCCGCCGGACAGAAGTGCTGCTTGCCGGATACTGAGGAAGTACCCAGTATAGCTGAGAGATCTATTCCGTGAGTATCCTTCTTCGGCGCAAGCAAGTCGGTACGTCCCACAAGCTCGTCAACAGTGCGGATCCCCAGCTTAGCCATATACTCTCTGAGCTCCTGTGCGATGAAATGCATGAAGTTCACGATATGCTCCGGCTTGCCGCGGAAGCGTTTTCTCAGCTCCGGATTCTGTGTGGCAATACCCATAGGACAGGTATCCAGATTGCACACTCTCATCATGACGCAGCCCATTGTTACCAGCGGAGCTGTTGCGAAGCCGAATTCCTCCGCACCCAGAAGAGCTGCCACAAGTACATCGCGTCCGGTCATAAGCTTGCCGTCTGTTTCTATGCGTACTCTTGAGCGCAGTCCGTTGAGCATGAGGGTCTGATGAGCCTCAGCCAGTCCAAGCTCCCACGGCAGACCTGCGTTGTATATTGAGCTGCGCGGAGCAGCACCGGTTCCGCCGTCGTAGCCGGAGATGAGTATAACCTGCGCACCTGCTTTTGCAACACCTGCGGCAACAGTTCCCACACCTGCCTCAGAAACCAGTTTAACGGAGATACGTGCCTTGTTATTGGCGTTTTTCAGGTCATAGATGAGCTGTGCAAGGTCCTCAATGGAGTAGATGTCGTGGTGAGGAGGCGGAGAGATAAGTCCCACGCCGGCAGTGGAATGACGAGTCTTTGCGATCCACGGATACACCTTTCCTGACGGCAGATGTCCGCCCTCACCGGGCTTAGCGCCCTGCGCCATTTTTATCTGTATCTCCTGCGCGGAAACGAGGTATTCACTGGTAACTCCGAAGCGTCCGGAAGCCACCTGCTTTATAGCTGAGCAGCGGTCAGACGTTAATCTGTCCGGACTTTCACCGCCCTCACCGCTGTTGGACTTTCCGCCGATGCGGTTCATGGCAACTGCCATACATTCGTGAGCCTCCTGAGAAATTGAACCATAGGACATAGCACCGGTCTTGAATCGGGTGCAGATGCTTTCGACTGATTCGACTTCATCGATGGGGATACCGCCGTTTTCATCGTACTTTATGTCAAGGAGACTGCGGAGTGTAAGCTCATTGTCCTCGCGTGTGAGGCATTCGCTGTACTTCTTGAATGTCGCGTAATCACCTGTCCATGCAGCCTGCTGGAGGAGGTGGATAGTCTCCGGAGTATACAAGTGCTCTGACTTTCCGCTGCGGAGCTTATGGCTGCCTGCGCTGCTGATGCTGTCATTTACAGCCAGACCCAACGGATCGAAAGCTGCTGTGTGGAGTTTCTCGGTACGGCGGCTTATATCACTGAGACCGATTCCGCCGATACGGCTGACTGTGCCGGAAAAATACCTGTCGATCAGCTGTCCGGACACGCCTACAGCTTCAAACAGCTTGCTTCCCTGATATGACTGGATCGTAGAGATACCCATCTTTGATGCGATCTTCACTATGCCGTGGAGTACGGCAGAATTATAGTCGTCCTCAGCTGCATAGAAGTCCTTGTCAAGGGTACCGTCAGCAATAAGTGAGCGGATCGTTTCATGAGCAAGGTATGGATTTACCGCACACGCACCATATCCCAGAAGTGCAGCGAAGTGGTGTACCTCTCTTGGCTCTGCGGATTCAAGTATCATAGCAACAGCGGTACGTTTTTTGGTTGAGACGAGATGCTGCTGGAGAGCTGATACAGCAAGAAGTGATGGTATCGGACAGTGGAACTCGTCTACGCCGCGGTCAGAAAGGATAAGGATTGAAGCTCCGTCGCGGTAAGCCTTGTCAGCTTCGATGAACAGCCTTTCTATAGCCTTTTCAAGGGAAGTGCCGATATAGTAAGTTATGGGGATAACTGCGCTCCTGAGGCCCTCTGAGTTCAGTGCCTTTATCTTGAGCATATCCGTTTCAGTGAGGATAGGATTCTCGATTTTCAGCACATGGCAGTTCTCCGGACGCTCCTCAAGGATATTTCCGTCCTTGCCTATGTATACGCTGGTATCGGTAACGATCTCCTCACGGATAGCATCGAACGGCGGGTTAGTGACCTGAGCGAAGAGCTGTCTGAAATAGTTGAACAGCGGTGGTGACTGCTTGTCAAGGGGCGGTACGGGAATATCGCTGCCCATGGAAGCGATAGGCTCAGCTCCTTTTTCAGCCATGGGAAGGATCGATGTGCGTATATCCTCATATGAGTAGCCGAATGCCTTCTGGAGCTTTGCAAGCTCATCATCTGAGTAGGTCTGTACTCCCTTGTTCGGTATGTGGAGGTCGTGGAGACGGACAAGATTTGCATCAAGCCATTCGCCGTAGGGCTGACGAAGGGCATAGGTGGATTTAATCTCATCGTCCTCAATGATACGGCCCTGCTTTGTGTCCGCAAGGAGCATCTTTCCGGGACGGAGACGATCCTTCTTGACTATCTTGTCAGCGGGAATATCAACACAGCCTGTCTCTGAGGAAAGGATAAGATAACCGTCACTGGTCACGCAGTAACGTGATGGACGCAGACCGTTTCTGTCCAGTACTGCACCCATAACATCACCGTCGGAGAATATGATAGATGCCGGACCGTCCCACGGCTCCATCATAGTGGCATAGTACTGATAAAGGTCATACTTTGAGCGTGAGATGGTCTTGTCATTCTTCCACGGCTCCGGAATAGTTATCATAACAGCCAGAGGCAGCGGCATTCCCGACATTACCATGAATTCAAGGGCATTGTCAAGGCGCGCGGAATCCGAACCGTTCACGTTGATAGCCGGAAGTATCTTGTACATATCATTCTTCAGCACTTCACAGCTCATGCTCTCCTCACGGGCAAGCATCTTGTCTGCATTGCCGGTGATGGTGTTTATCTCACCGTTATGTACGATAAAGCGATTCGGGTGAGCCTTCTGCCAGCTTGGACTGGTATTGGTGGAAAAGCGCGAGTGTACCATAGCTATGGCTGATGTGAACTCATCGCTCTGGAGGTCGGTATAGAATCTCCTCAGCTCATCGACCAGGAACATTCCTTTATACACGATAGTACGGCTTGAAAGTGAGCATACATAAGTATTCTCATCGGACTGCTCGAATTCCCGTCTTGCTATGAATAATTTCCTGTCGAAGTCCAGACCTGCGGAGCAGTCCACCGGACGCTTCACGAATGCCTGCATGATGTACGGCATACTCTCCAGTGCCTTCTGTCCGAGAATACCGGAGGATACAGGTACATCGCGCCAGCATACAAGCTCCATGCCGTTCTTGTTTACAATAAGCTCAAACAGCTTCATTGCCTGACCGCGCTTCATTTCATTCTGCGGGAAGAAGAACATTCCCACGCCGAAATCTCCTGAGCCGCCGATGTCATGTCCGATCTCAGCTGCCTTTTTAATAAAGAAGCTGTAGGGCATCTGCACAAGTATTCCGACTCCGTCGCCGGTCTTACCCTCGGCATCTTTGCCTGCACGATGCTCCAGCTTTTCTACAATAGTAAGTGCGCTGTCCACAACGTACCTTGACTGCTCTCCCCTGATGTTGACTACTGCACCTATACCGCAGTTATCATGCTCAAACCTCGGATCATAAAGACCCTGCTGTACGTATGGAGCTTCTGTTCTGAAATTATCCATATGATTCACAATCCTTTCCGATGCAGAGCGCCATTGATCTGCACCGTTATAATAAAAAAAGACGTCTGAGCAGACAAATAGTCTGCGCAAACGTCCTTGTTTCTGAAAACATATTATCACATCAAAACGAAAAAGTCAATAGCAAAATCATGACTTACACCGGTTTTGTAAAAATCAGACAGTTAATTACTGCTAACTAACAAGCTAAGATGTACGATACGACAAATTTCAAAAAAGGTATTGACAAATCCGCCGAAAGGGACTATAATGGCATTGTAAACAGCAAGGGAGCTGCGGATGTGTTATCCGTAGCTCTCTTTTTTTGGTTTATAGCGCTAATTCCATACACAAAGGGGTGTAT
>CADBNS010000069.1 GCA_902796065.1 Ruminococcus flavefaciens | reverse complement strand
GAAGTTAAGCTCTGCCGCGAAGATGATACTTGGCTGGTGACGGCCTGGGAAAGTATTTCAATGCCGGCATGGTTTGCCTGTCCTTTTTGGACAGGCTTTTTTGTTATTTTGGAGGTGGATCATGAAACAGTTTCTAAGCAAGTATTTTCACTATATTTTTGTTGTAGTATTTTCTATTATTTCAGCTTCGACGCTATTTATGTGCTGTGACGACTATATATGGTATTTTGCTTTTACAGATGAGAAAATTGCTTCGTATAGTTCGCCAAATGGTCGTTATCTTACGAACCTGATCGTGAGATATGGTGTTCAGAATCGTGTTTTATTTGCTGTTTTTTATGTCATCTTTTTCTCACTGATGATATTTTTGATGATGAAATTACTGAAGAACAGGAAGGTGCCGGAGAGTGTCTCTTGTTTCGCTATATTTACACTTATACACTTTATTCCGTCCAAGACGTATACTGAGGTTTTCAGATGGATCTCAGGTTTCCCAAATTATTGTTTTGCTTTTATATTCACACTGATCTATTTATTATTTGTTTTGAAACTGATCTCTTCTGAAAAAGATCCGAAACCGATTACATCAGTTTTATTCCTGATTCTCGGAGTGGCCGGAGCTCTCTGCGTTGAACACTTAGCAATTTATAATATTTGCCTTTCTGTTTTCGCGGTTATCTATTGCTTGGCAAAGAGAAAGAAGCTGTACCTGCATAATGTCCTTTTTTTGATTGGTTCTGTGGTTGGATTGATTATCATGCTTTCCCACAAGGAGTATAGTGTTATTTCAAATGAGAAAGATAATCTTGGAGTGAGAAATCTTGAATTTTCATTTGTTGAGATTCTTTTTCAGGTTTATCGGTTCATAGTTCCAAATTATTCTAACAATTTTATTCCTGTACATATTATTCTTACAGCTTCCTTTACATATCTTTATTGTCGATCTGTTGAAGCAAAAAAGAGCAAATATAGTCTTCCATGTGTGTTTATATGCTGGTTCTATGTTATTTTTTCCTCATTTACGTTTATGTTTGAGGATCTTGCTCTCCTTAGTGGTGCTATGAAATCACGGTCAATAGAACTTTCTATTCTTTTTCTGTATGTTTGCGCTATTTCTTATAATGTTTTTACCTATATTCATGGTATTGCACGTTTACGTTCATTTTTATTTTTTTTTAGTACCATCTTTTTGATAGCTCCTTTTGCAATTGTTTCACCTGTAACAGCTCGTGTTTTTTTCGTTGAGTATATGTTCTGGATTCTTTTTGCTCTTGAAGTTGCTTACTATGCTTTTTCTGATACTAAACTATTTACTTCACCAATGCTCAGCAGAGTTGTGATGACATTTTCTTGTGCATTATTTGTTCTTTTTTCTAATATGGATATAACTAATTGTTATTACGATAATGTTCGATTTAGTTATATTCAGGAGCAATTTGCAGAAGGAAGAAAGAAAATTGAATTAATAATACTGCCATATCAGGAATACGCGTATGATGATCTATCAGATGAAGAAGCTTTTAGAGCACATCTAAATAATGATATAACTCATGAACAAGATATAACACAGATTGAATACATTATGAAGTATTATGGAATTTCCTATGATGAATACATTGATAAGAAATTTGTAGAAATATCTGCATATGACTACAATACATTATTGGAAAGCGAATAACGCGCAAAGGCTGCCGGACAAAACCGGCAGCCTTTGTTTTTGGGGTGATTTATATGAATGTAAGAAGATAGCGTTGGTGAGGACAGAATTACTGTACCTGCTGCATATTATTTCTGCCTCTGCCGTGACCGCCGAACTCACCATCAGGAGGAGTCATGCCGCCGAATCCGCCATTTGGTATATCATCGGGAGCAATAGCATCGCCGTTCTCATCGGTAGGCATATGGAAGTCTCCGCCCGGACGGCCCATACCACCGCGACCGCCACCCATCATGGATTGCTGACCTATGTAGGAAACAATATCGTTAGCAGTGAAGCTGCCGGACTCTGTACCGTCGCCCTTGTAACCGGAGCTGTACACGCCGTAGGAGTCCGCAGAGCCGGTAGTAGAGCCGCCTGTATAGAATGTATATGTAGTGCCTGTGGAGATGTCAGCGGAGCTTATAACGACATTATTGAATGCCTTGACGGAAGTGAAGCTGACTATTTCATTTCCGCTGTCATCTGTGAGGGTAACAAGTGTGCCGGCAGGGATCGTGGAATCGAATGTAGCGGATACACATTTCTGAGTTGAGTCCTTACCCGGAGCCTCAGCCATGCCGGAAGCACCTGATGCGATGATAGTACCGCCGGTAACAGTAATGCCGTTATTACCATCGAGAGCACCATTACCGCTGTTAGTTGGTCCGTTTACGATTATATTGCCGCCTGAGATGGTCATATCACCGTTTGAGTCCAGACCATCGCCGTCAGAATTGACATAGACAGAGCCGCCGCTGATGTTGAGCTGCGCACCGCTGGAATATGTACCCATACCGCCCTGAGAAGTACCGTCACTTGCATTGAATCCGTCATCTGAGGAAGTGACTTCCACAACGCCGCCGGAAACATTGATGACCGCAGCCTCAATTCCTTCGTATGATTCAGAAATAGCAACTTCACCGCCGGAGATATTTATCTCGGATTCGGCATGAATACCATCGTCACCTGCAATTACAGAGAGGGTGCCTCCGGAGATACTGATGCTGCCGTTTGAGTGCACTGCATCATCAGCGGAATCTATAGTGAACTTGCCGCCGGATATAGATATTTCCGCGCCAGCCTTGATACCTTTGGTGCTTGTAGATGTGTCGGAGTCAGTTGTGGTATTTTCAGCAGTATTTGGAAGACGAACGAGGGTGAGGTCTGAGCTTGTATCAGCATTCAGCTGACCGCGCTGACCCGTTCTTCCGCCTGACTGGAAATCACCGAAGTCACCTTCCGGCATACCGCCGCCGTGACCGCCGAATTCATCGGTGTGGACCTTAGTTGCATTGGAGCTTCCGCCGCCTGCTGTGAGGTCGAAGGTACCGCCGGTAGTAACGAGGTCAGTTTCAGCCTGAATAGCATCGTTTCCGGCATCGATGGTAAATAAACCGTTTTTGATATAAACGAAGCCGGCGTTCGTGTCGGTGGAGTTAGTGGATTTTATACCGTCCTCACCGGAAGTAATGGTTATATCTCCGCCGGCAGCAGCCACATAGTCCTTACCCTTGATACCGTCAGCCGCAGCGTTTATGACTAAGGTGCCGCCGGTAATAACGACATCGTCCTTGCTGTGGATACCATCGGCGTAGTTGCCATTGACTGTCAGTGAACCCGTACCATTGATAGTAATGCTGTCGCTGCTGTAGATACACGCATCGGGAGCGCCGGACTCATCGACATTTGAGTAAGCAGAGCCGTCAGTAAGCGAGTTCTTGCTGCCCGCGGCGAGGGTAATGAAGATCTTGTCGGAATCCACACCATAAATGGCAGATGATGTGCTGCAAGTGATGTCAGCGTTATCGAGAATGAGCTGGACCTTTGCTTTGTCGGCATCAATAATTATCTGACCGTCATCAAGAGAGCCAGAGATGCGATATACGCCCTCCTGAGAAATAGTAATGGTCGTACCCTCTGCCTTAGCTCCGGAGCCGTTTACGGCCACTGTAGAGCCGCTGAGGACGATCTCAGCAGTTATGTCGGAGTAGCTTGGGTCGAGATCCCGTGCTGAGAACACCTGATCGTAGTCACCGTCATTGCTGAGATCGGAGAGGATAGTGGACTTAGCAGAGGAGGTATCGGACTCAGCAACAGTCTCAGCGATGCTGCTGTTTTCTGAGCTGCTGAGTGACTGAGTACTGCTGTTGTCAGTGCAGCCTGTAGCCATCATAGTGCAGGCAATAGCAGCCGATATAAATGAGAGGGTTCTTTTCAAATTCTTTATATTTTTCATAAACTCACCGCTTTCTGGGGATTCAGTGTACTTGTTTCTATGGTTAAAGTATACCCTGCGGTTATGTTGAAAATGTGAAAGGCAGCTGAATAAGCGGCAAAAAGGGCGTGACGAAAACTGCATATATAAACAAAAAAGGACTGTACCCGAAGGTACAGTCCTGAAAGATCGTAATAAAATTACTTGATCTCGATTGTAGCGCCAGCCTCTTCAAACTTAGCCTTGAGCTCGTTAGCCTCAGCCTCTGAAACGCCTTCCTTGAT
>CADBNS010000068.1 GCA_902796065.1 Ruminococcus flavefaciens | reverse complement strand
GTGTAAGAGCGCCGTCCTTGAAATCAGTCTGGCTCTTATACCAGCCGCAGTCGAAGGGATCGCCGTTCTCCCATCCATCGGAAGCGAAGAATGAGGAAGTCGGGCCCTTGCGGAAGTCAGCGACGAGAGTAGCATTTTCATTCATAGCGGTACCATAGTCCTTGATGCTGCCTGTAGAAGGAGTGATCGCAGGCTGTGTCGTAGTAACGGTAGTAGTAACAGTAGTTGGAACTGTTGTCGTAGTTACCACGGGAGGCGCAGTAACTACAACTTCGGGTTCCTTATAGGACTCCGGCAGAGAAGAGATAGCACCTGTGTCATAGCGCTGGATAGAAACAGCGTCCATGCCTGTAATGCCGTCGCCGTGGTTATAAACGTCGGCGATCTCCAGAGCCGCATCCTGGAGGGGGTATTTATCAGCGTTGGCAATATACTGGAGGATAGCGAGAGAGTCACCCATAGTAACTCTGCCGTCGAAATTGACGTCGCCCCAGATCTTGCCGTTATTATCCGCAAGAACAGCGGGAGAATTTTTCACTGTAAGCGAATCAGCTGCAGCAGACATACCAGCAGGCAAAGCGGAAGCCATAACTGTGATAACTGACAGAGCAGCAGCATACTTCATAAATTTCATAGAAACAACCCTCTTTCATGAGTCATAGAGCCGGAGAAGACAGCGCCGGATCTTCCCCGTTATTATTTATCTTCTAAGTTAATTCTAACGTTAAAGCTACATGAAGTATATTATTTTTTTGCAAATAATGGTAATTTCTTGACATCTGCCCGACGTAAAAAAAGAAAACCGGCGATTTTTCCGCCGGTTTATGGTAAAGTATTCACAAAGTCTCTTTTTTATCGCTGATCTCAGGCATAACGCGGCTGAGGGAATACTGTTTCTTGTATTCCTTAGGAGTAATACCCATATACTTACGGAAAACCTTGATGAAATAGCTTTGTGAGCTGAAGCTGAGAAGGTTGCTTATCTCAAGGTCAGACTGTTCGGTATACAGCAGAAGGGTAGCCGCCTCTTCGATCTTCAGCTTATTGACATACTCGCTGAAAGTCATACCGGTCTCATTCTTGAACAGGCGTGAGAGGTACGCCGGACTGATCCTGAGGCTTTCTGCGGCAGCTTCGAGGAGAATGCGCTGATGGAGGCGTGTAAGTATATAGTCGATAGCGTGGACGATCTGCTTGGAGCAGACGCCGCTTAGCTTGATGCGTCTCATTTTATTGGTATAGCCGTCGATCATCTCATTGTGTACCTCATTGAGTTCCTCCTCAGTGCGGCACTTATCAGCCTTATTGATATAGAAATCGCTGAGGCTGTAGGATTCCTCAGGGCTCATACCGCCGTTGATGCAGGAACGTGCAACGAGAGCGGCGAGAACGACGAAATGGTATTTCAGGTTACGCAGGTGGTCCTCACTGAGTATACCGCAGCCCTCATAGAAAAGCGGCTGCATAAAGATATGGACGAGTTCGCTGTTACCTGAGCAGATGCTCTCATAGAACGCGATCTCACGATCGAAAGAGGCGTGCTCGAAATTTTCTTCGCGCTGAGAAAAAAGATGTTTTGCGATGTATTTTTCTGAATATTCACTCATGCTCAAAAACCCCCTCAAAGGATGTCGTAAGGGCGGATAACATATGCTCTGACAGGAGCACAGAAGCTCCATATTTTCCACTATTATAGCATAATCTGCATATTTATTCAAGCAAATAATTGCGATTAATCGGCTTTTAGATTGTACGAATTGTAGAATATCATAGAAAAATTACAGCTTTATATAGGCACATCTGCCTAATCAACCATTTCAGGTATAGACTTTTTTGTTATTCTGCTGTAAAATGATAATAAAGCATCAATGTTACAAAACTGTAATGTTTGGTAATATTACGCGCATGACACACAGTAGCATCCATGCTATAATGATAACAGAAAAACGGAGCACACCGTAACAATAACGATCAAAGGAGCTGAAACTATGGAACTTTTAAAAATAGAGAACATAGAGAAATACTACGGAAGCAAGTCGAGCCTTACAAAGGCGATAAACAACATCTCATTCACAGTTGACAAGGGGGAGTTCACCGCAATAATGGGCGCATCAGGAAGCGGAAAGACCACACTGCTCAACTGCATCTCCACCATAGACCGCGTTACCGCAGGACACATCTATCTTGAGTCCACAGACATCACCACACTGAAGGGAAAGGAGCTCAACAAATTCCGCCGTGACAAGCTGGGCTTCATTTTCCAGGACTTCAACCTGCTGGACACCCTGACAGCATACGAGAACATCTCACTGGCACTGTCCATACAGAAGCGAAGCACATCAGAGATAGACGCTGCCGTAACGAAGGTAGCAGAGCAGCTTGGCATAAGCGACGTACTTAAAAAGTATCCCTACCAGATGTCCGGCGGACAGAAACAGCGTGTAGCCTCAGCAAGAGCGATAGTAACAGATCCAAAGATAGTACTTGCCGACGAGCCCACAGGCGCACTGGATTCCAAGTCAGCGAAGATGCTGCTTGAGCGTTTCAACTACCTGAACAAAGAACAGGGAGCAACAATAATGATGGTTACCCACGATTCCTTCACAGCCAGCTACGCATCAAGGGTCATTTTCATCAAGGACGGCAGGATATTCAACGAAATACGCCGCGGAGATGACAGCCGCAAGGTATTTTTTGACAAGATAATCGATGTAGTAACACTTCTGGGAGGTGACGTAAGCGATGCTCTTTAAGATCTCCGTCAGCAACATACGCAAAAGCCTGCGTGACTATGCTATCTACTTCTTCACACTCATCATAGGAGTAGCGGTATTCTACGTATTCAACGCAGTCGGAACACAGGCAGCATATCTCACATTCAAGAACGACTCCAGAGACATCGTAGTACTGCTCACCACCATGCTTTCGGGAGTAAGCATATTCGTATCCGTAGTCCTCGGACTTCTGATAGTATACGCCAGCCGGTTTCTGATAAAGCGGCGCAACAAGGAATTTGCACTGTACATGATGCTTGGCATGGGCAAGGGACGCATCTCATCGATACTCCTGTGTGAGACCATTATCATCGGCATCGGCTCACTGGCAGCGGGACTTCTTATCGGCATCGGATTATCGCAGGTAATGAGCGCACTGGTAGTCAACCTGTTTGACGCAGATATGTCGAAGTATAAGTTCACAGTATCGGTACCGGCGATAAGAAAGACGATAATCTGTTTCATAATCATGTATCTTATCGTGATGCTGTTCAACACATTCATGATAAGCAAATGCAAGCTGATAGACCTTATGCAGTCCGGACGCAAGTCAGAGAAGCTGAAGATAAGGTCGCCGTGGCTCTGCACGATAATATTTATCATATCCGCCGCAGCACTTGGCTATGCATACTATTCAGTAACACACTCCGGACTTGATCAGAAAAAGCTGATAATAATGATAGCAATAGGAGCATTCTCCACACTGATGATATTCTGGTCAGTAGCAGGTCTGCTGCTTCGTGTGATGATGTCCGTGAAGAAGGTATATTTCAGCGGTCTCAACAGCTTCACCTTCCGCCAGATAAGCAGCAAGGTCAACACGATGGTATTCTCCATGTCAGTGATATGCCTGATGCTGTTTGTGACGATATGCTCACTTTCCGCAGCATTTTCAGTAAGAAATTCCATGAACAGGAATCTCCGCGAGCTCTGTTCAGCAGACGTAGAGTACGAATGCACTTATTCCGCAGACGGAAACAAGTTCAGCTATGCTGATCTGGAGAAGTATTCCAGCGAAGCCGGACAGGACATAACAGCAGAACTGGGAGAATACGTACACTTTGCTCAGTACAACGATCCGGCTCTGACATTCGCAGTATTTTTCGGAGATCAGAAGGACGCGGTAAAAGAGCAGTTCAGAATGCTGAACTTTGACTTCTGCGAGGAGATATACAAGCTCAGCGATTACAATGCACTCATGGAGCTTTACGGCAGAAAGCCGATCAGTCTTGAAAGCGGACAGTATGCAATGATCTGCGACTACAAGAATATGAAGCAGCTCAGGGATCCTGTTCTTGCATCGGGTCAGCCATTGAGCATATTCGGGCATTCCCTCACACCGTCCACCACAGAGTGCATCAACGGCAGCATAGCACTTTCAGCTCAGCACATCAACATGGGCGCTATCATAGTACCAGACGAAATAGTAGACGAAAACGCAGCAACGATCGACATACTCATCGGTAACTACAGTGCCTCCTCCGAAGAGGAAAGGGACGCAGCAGAGCAGCGCGTACACAGCGCATTTGACAACGTCAGCGAATACATCACCAGCAAATACGGATCAGAGTATATACTTGCACTGACCACTAAAGAAGAGATCAGACAGAATGCCATAGGACTCGGAGCGATACTCAGCTTTGTAGGACTTTATTTAGGACTTGTATTCCTCATCACCAGTGCAGCAATACTTGCACTGAAGGAGCTTTCCGAAAGCGTAGACAGCATACCGCGTTACACAATGCTGAGGAAGATAGGCGCAGACGAGAAGGACATAACACGTTCACTCTTCCGTCAGACGGGCATATTCTTCCTTCTTCCGCTGATCCTTGCTATCCTTCACTCAGTATTCGGCATCAAATTTGCAGTCACCTTACTTGAAGCATTCGGAACAGAAGGCGTACTCAGCTCAGTACTGACAACATCACTCATCATACTCATCATATACGGCGGATACTTCCTGCTGACCTTCCTCAGCAGCCGCTCAATAATAAAGGAGCAGAAATAAAATGAAAAAGAAACCGATAATCATCGCAGCCAGTGCCATAGCAGCATTTTTACTCACTGTCGGAGCAGCCGCAAACGCAGTAGGGCCATACTTTGGAATGTGGCTTCTGCCGCCGTCCACGGAGAAATACGGAAAAGTAGCCGTAGGGATAATGGAGCAGCAGGGGCTTTACGCCAGCGGAGAAGAATGGGAAGCAGCCAAGGCAGCTGCGGAGGAGAAAATGAAATCAGCCGGCAGCATAGAGGAGCTCTACCCTTCACTTGAGGAGCTTATCAAGCAGGCAGGGGGCAAGCATTCGCGCTTCATACGTCCGGACGAGGTAAAGGAGTACGAATCGATACCGGCGCAGATGCCGGAGATAACTGAGGAGGAAGGCGGAGTGATCCGCATACGGCTTCCTGAGTTTTCCGGCACAAAGGAAGAAGCATCAGCGTATGCAGACCCGGTAGTAGACTATCTTGACACACACAGGGACATCAATGGAGTAATCATCGACCTGCGCGGAAACAACGGCGGAGACATGGCGCCGATGATAGGAGCGGTCTCCCCTCTCCTGCCGGACGGAGACCTGATGTATTTCAGCGGACCCAAGGTAAGCGTACCTGTAAAGCTGAGCAATGGCACGTTAAAAGCCGGCGGCGGCATAAAGGTAAGGGACGTAAAATGCGATACCAAGCCGGTAACGCTGCTGACTGACGAAAAAACGGCAAGCTCCGGAGAAGCTACGCTTCTGTGTTTCCGCGGACTTGACAACACAAGGACATTCGGAGCTCCCACAGCCGGCTATGCCAGTGCGAACATACTGATAAGTATGTACGACCATGCAGAGCTGATGCTTACGGTATCGGAGGACAAAGCGCGGACGGGAGAATTATTCTGTGATGATCCGATCGAACCGGATGTGACCACAGACACACCGCTTGAGGACGCACTTGAATGGATCGCCGGATACAACAAGTAAGGAATAGTATGAGAATGGAAACGGGACTGCACAGGCAGTCCCGTTTTGTTTATCATTTCACAGAATTGCAGACTTCGCTGCGCATCAGCACCATATCAAAGGCGTTAACAACACCGTCGCCGTTCATATCAGCGATCCTTCCGGAGGGAATGCCCTCGATATTCAGGAGGAACTGCTCCATTAGCATCAGGTCGCTGACAGTGACCTGACCGTCAAGATTGAGGTCGCCGGGGACAAGCTGAGACGCTGCGGACTCATTGCCGTAGATTTCGATCTCAGCGATATTGCAGCAATAGACGTTATCCTTATTGTACACATTTGCCGGAGCACCGAAGGGCACCTGATAGCGGACATAGCGGGCAGCTCTGTCGCCGGAGATGTCTGTGATGCGGTTCATTTTATACTCCGGTCTGCCATCGATAGTATAGACAGTGCGCCAGTTCACGCCGTCAGCGGAGAGCATGAACATACCGTCAGTACAGCGGTACTCATAGCCTTTACGCGGACAGAAGCCGATACCTGTTATATCGTACAGTCTGCCGAGATCAGCCTGAACCCAGCCGTCGCCGACACCGTCGAAGAAGGTGGAGGTATTACTGTCGAAGGCTTTGCGGCAGTCATCGGAGCTGTTCTGATACGGGCTGCTGCCAGTTATCTCAGCCGGAGCGATCTTATTGAAAGCGGAGATGTCAGCAGGCTTGCCGTAGAGTTCGATCTCCGCGATATTGCAGCAATAGACGCTGTCCTTATTCTCGCTTGTAGTGGGAGCGCCGGAAGGCACCTGATAGCGGACATATCTTGCGAGGCTGCTGCAATCGAAGTTAGTAACGTAATGCA
Organism: Ruminococcus flavefaciens; assembly: GCA_902796065.1. GTDB lineage: Bacteria > Bacillota > Clostridia > Oscillospirales > Ruminococcaceae > Ruminococcus > Ruminococcus flavefaciens_X. The sequence continues at coordinate 2,749 of CADBNS010000068.1, read as the reverse complement.
TACCGAAAGAAGGCTTATTCTTGATAGTGTAAGCGGTATTCCAGTTGACACCGTCCTCAGAGAAGAGGAATTTACCGTCGATGCTGCGGTATTCGTAGCCGCTTCTCGGGCAGAAAGCGAGTGTAGAGATATTATACACCTCACCGAGATCAGCCTGAACCCAGCCATCACCAACACCGTCGAAGAAGGTACCGGTATTGCCGTCGAAAACCTTCTGAACGCTGTACTCAGCATCATCGTGCCAGCTGTTAGTACCGCTTATCATATCATCAGTAACAGTTATCTTGTCGTTATGTTCAATACCGCCGCCGACGTTATCGATAATGAAGGTAGTAACGGAGTTAGGCGCAAGGGATACTTTGAGAGCGCTGCCGGACACAGGAGAAGCGCCGACATCAGCCCAGTTTTCGGAATTGCTTGTACGAATGGTCTTAGCGGAAGTACCCAGCGAGCTGAACTGAGACAGATCGAAGCGGACATCGCTGGAGCTGCCGGAGGTATTGACGGCAGTGATAACGAGCTGCTTGTTAACCGGGTCATATGCAGCGACACTGTTTCGTGAGGCTTTGAGCATAGTCATACCCGGTCGGATATAGCGTGTAAACTGACCGAAAGCGTAGTATTTCTTAGTGAGAATGACATCATTCTTATCGTGGTCAGCCACAGCAACGCCCCAGTAGCCGCCGTTGACATTGACCATACCGGAATCTCGCTTGCCATTATAGCCGTTGCTTGATATATGGTTATCGATGAGCTGCCAGAGAATCCATGCGGAGCTGTTCAGCTCATTGAGGTCGAGGGCGATACGGTCGGCGAGCCAGAGAGCAGCACCCATCTGACCGGCATTACTGCCAGCGGTACTGCCGCCGTCCACCTCACTCATCCAGAGGTTTTTACCTGCGCTCATAGCGGTCTGTTTGAGCTCTGAGCGTTTACTGCCGCCGTAGGTATGGGTATCGATACGGCCGAGGACCTGTTTAGCGGCGCTGGAGAGCTTATTATAGGAAGAGATCTGAGTATCGATAACGGACTCATCGCATCCGCTGATTATAATATCATTGAGGCCGCGTTTTTTGAGGGACTTATCCAGTTCAGTGAAAGCCTTGTTCATAGACTCGCCCTGATCGAAGTGGCAGCCCTCCTGTTTTTTACTGAAAGCGCCCCAGTAGTTGGTATACGGTTCATTCATAGGGTCGATACTCTGAATATCCACGCCCCAGTCGTGCTCATAGTGGTAGCAGACCTCAGCGAGGTACTCAGCGAAGTCATCGTAGTAATCGTCCTTGAGGTTATTTGAGCCTGCGTTGGTATTACCTGTACTGCATCCGCTCTTGCACATATAGTACGGCGGAGAGTTAGAGAACATTTCTACGATCATATCGTCGCCGGCAGCGTCGATACATTTCAGCAGGACATTTCGCTGATTAGCGTCAGCTGACCAGTCGTAGGTAACAGCGCCGTTATTGAATTTAGTATAGCCGGGCATATTTGAGTCAGTACGGGTGATATGGTCATGAGCCGGGTCATCGCCGCCGCCGATATTGAATCGGGCGATATTGAGTCTGAGGCCGTCATCGCCGTAGAATAGGTCCGCAGTTTTCTGCGCGAGGGTATCGGAGTAGCCCACTCTGTTAGCCCACCAGCAGAGCGAGGAACCCCAGCCCTCGAAAACACCGCCGTTAATATCGTACACCTGATACGGAGAAATAGACACATCGGAAGCGGCATCAACGAAGAGGGGCTGCGGAAGAGCGGAAGCATTCAGCAGCACACTGACAGCAGCGGCAGCTGAAAGCATTTTTTTGAGCATAGTCATAAGTAAAAACCTCCCAATATATATCTGCCAACGAAAGTTGTTATCACAATTATACCATTTTACATATATTTTGTCTATAGTTTTCTAACATAATTTTAAAATAACAAAAAACGAGGCTGAAAAGCATCAGCCTCGTTAAAAGAATTCAGTTATTTTTCAACAGTAGCGATAACGCGGTTATCCTTGTCTACATACAGCGCGATCGAACCGACCTCATCGTCAATGTAACTAAACTCCAGCCAGTTGTTATCATTTTCAAAGTTATCAACAATGATCTTAGCGTCATCAGGGAGCTCACTTACAAGCTGCCAGCACGAATCACCGTAGATATTTTCGGGATAATAGTCTTCAAGGAAGCATAAAGCAGCATCATGTGCTTTAACGAAATCTATGCCTGAATTCAGCGGAATAAACGGATATTTCATACACTCCTCATCATACGCAGTAGTATAATCCACGGTCTCATCATAAATATCATAGTTCTGATACAGATTATTCAACTTCCACTGACCATCGGCGTCTTTTTCCATACGCAGTTCAAGATTATAAGCCAGATCACCGAAATCCGCATTGACATTAGTACCCTGATCCACCTTGACAGTTCTCACCCATGTAAAGCTTTTATCGGTGACATTGTAAGGCTTATCGCAGAGAATGTTCTTGGATATATCCACAGAATACTCAGGCCGTGCCTTTCTGCTCGTATAGAGAGCGCCGTTGTATTCAACGATACCGAATGACACATCTTCCGGCAGCTTGTCTCCCGGCTGATAATCCGAAGCTTTGTCATTAAAATAAATCTCACGGTCAGGGAACAAGAAATACCTGCCATAGTACTCCTTCATATCATTGATAGTGCTGAATCTTGGATCATTCATCTTGTAGAATTTCTCACGGAAATACACTTTTCCATCTTCCGACATATAATCTTCC
>CADBNS010000067.1 GCA_902796065.1 Ruminococcus flavefaciens | reverse complement strand
TTGCGGTTGGTTCAATGATGGATTTCAGAAAGAATATCCCGATAAATTAGGCTGCAATCATAGAACGCTTAATGAACACCGTGAACAGTGGAAAAACGGTACTCTTCCTGATTACATCTATGACCTTATCGAACAGAATAAAAACAGATTACCGTCTGAGTAATTAGGCGGTTTTCTTATACCTTAACGCACATGAGCAATGTAAGCGGCTAAGTCAATGTTACCGGCAAGCTGATGGCAGTTCTCCGTGGCTGCCTTTTTGTTTGACAGAATAATGCTTTACAAATACACACAAAAATGGTATAATATTATATTATGTACGTTTGCAGCTGCATAGAACTGGAGGGACAGCAGTATGAAGAAAATTTACGGCAACAGCTACCTGCTGTCTGTACTGGATAATATGATCGCCCACAACAAGGCTGCACATTCTCTGCTTATCTACGGCGAAAAAGGCTGCGGCAAAAAACTTATCGCCAACAGATATACCGCTCAGCTGTTGTGTGAATCACCCGTCAGCGGCGCTCCCTGCGGCGTTTGCAGCGCCTGCCGCAACGTTGAGGCTGGTCATCACCCCGATGTCACCTACGCCGAAACAAGCGGAAAACTGGGCGGCTATTCTGTCGATACCGCCCGCAGTATCATCGCTGATGCCTTCGTTAAGCCGAATAATAATACCGGACGTAAGGTGTATCAGTTCCGCGATTGCAGAAATATGGACGAACGTACCCAGAATACTCTGCTGAAACTTATCGAAGAACCACCGGATTATGCGTATTTTATCTTCACGGCTGCCTCAAAGTATGAGTTCCTCCCTACCATAATCTCACGCTGTATCTGTCTCGGCGCTGCTCCCTGTTCGGAGGAGGACGCCGGAACTGCTCTGACGGAGGAGGGATTCCCCGAAAATGAGGTCAGAGATGCTGTAAGCTGCTTTCACGGCAATATCGGCCTGTGCAGAGAGTTCATCACTCAGCCGGAACTCAGGAATATGGTGGATTTGACAAAAAATCTGGCAGATAGTATAATAAGAAAAGACGAATACTCTCTCAGCCGCGTCATGTGCTCCGTAAATGAGCGAAATGCGGTCAGAACCCTGCTTTCTATGGCCGATCTGCTTTTCAGAGACGCCGCTGTGATCGCTGAGGACTCTAATGCCGCTGCTGCCGGCTGCTTCCGTCAGGGTGCTGTGCGCCTCGCAGGTATGCTGACTCCGTCTCAGTCTGCGGCTGTTCACCGCGCCATCGAACACGCATGGAGGGCTGTTGAGAGTAATGTGATGATCCCGCTGGTGCTGGAGGCACTGTGCGGCGAGATAATGGATATTGCAGGATGACTGCTTAGTATAGATTGGAGCTTTTTATGAAGGAAATTGTAGGTATTCGTTTCAAGAAGGTGGGTAAGATCTATTACTTCTCACCAGGTGATATAAAGGCTAATGTCGGGGATATGGCTATCGTTGAGACCATTCGCGGCGTTGAGTGCGGTGAGGTCGTTATCGCTAACAGAGAGATCGACGACAGCACCTTCACTTCTCCCCTCAAGCCTATTATCCGTATCGCTGATGCCAACGATATGAAAATTGTCGCTAAAAATAAGGAGCGCGAAAAAGATGCGTTCAGGATCTGTGAGGAGAAAATTGCCTTCCGTAAACTCAAAATGAACCTTGTTGATGTGGAGTGTACCTTCGATAACAATAAGCTGCTGTTCTACTTCACCTCCGAAAACCGCGTGGACTTCCGCGAATTGGTCAAGGACCTTGCTGCCGTGTTCAGAACACGTATCGAACTGCGTCAGATCGGCGTGCGCGATGAGGCTAAAATACTGGGCGGTCTGGGTATCTGCGGCCGCGAGTTCTGCTGTAAGGCGCATATGGGCGACTTCCAGCCGGTCTCTATCAAAATGGCCAAGGAACAGGGCCTCTCTCTGAATCCCACTAAGATCTCCGGTACTTGCGGCAGACTTATGTGCTGCCTGAAAAACGAGCAGGCTGCGTATGAATCTCTGCTGAAGATCACCCCAAAGATCGGCGCTGTCGTTGTTACTCCCGACGGCGATAAGGGTAAGGTCGAGGACGTTAACCTCATTACCGGTAAGCTGAGAGTCAAGACCGATAAGTCCGAAGTTCCCGTAACTCTGGACAGAAGCGAGGTCAAGCTCCTGCGCGATGCCGAAATCAGGGTCAACCGCGATGAATTGAAGGCTCTCAAGGAGCTTGAGGATAAATAATGCAGAAGGTCAACTACGGCAGAATGATGGACGAGAAGCTGGAGGAACTCAAACGCTCCGGTCAAAGACCGTCCCTGCTGCTCCATGCCTGCTGTGCACCGTGCAGCAGCCATACCCTCACCTTTATCAGCAGCCTGTTCCGTATCACCCTCTTCTTCTATAACCCTAATATCGCTCCGGAAGCAGAGTACAGATACCGCTGCGATGAGCTGAAACGCCTCGTCCGTGAATTGGGTCTGGATATTGAGGTGATCGATGAGGAGTACGACCCTGCACCGTTCTATGCGCTGGCTAAGGGTCTGGAGGATCTGCCGGAGCGCGGCGAACGATGCCGGAAATGCATCGCCCTGCGGCTGGAGACTGCCGCTGTGAAGGCTAAGGAACTGGGCTGCGACTACTTCACCACTACGCTGACTATCAGTCCCCATAAGGACTGTCAGTTCATTAATGAGTGCGGCGGCGCTGCTGCCGAAAAGTATGGTGTCGCTTATCTGTTCTCCGATTTCAAAAAGCACGACGGGTATAAGCACTCCATTGAGCTTTCACGGCAGTACGGTCTGTACCGTCAGGACTACTGCGGCTGCGTGTTCAGCAAACGCGCTTCTGAATTGAAAAAACAGGAAAAGAATAACTAATGATGCAAGGCTGCAATGTTTTCTGAGAATTGCAGCCTTGCTTTTTTGCATCAGCCGCTGCTGCTGTGGTAGATTATCGGCCGCAGCTGTATGCCCTTCATCGCCGCTTCTATCGCCTGCGGAAGCATCGAAAACTCCGCAACCAGCGATGCAGGCTTGTTGATGCAGTCGTCTTGCAGCATCGGCACAAAATAGTAGTTCTTGCGGTTGAACAGCTCCCCTATGTTCCGCGCTGATCCAAGCAGCGAATCGTTTGAGGCTATGGCAAGAAGTACCGGCTTTCCACGGCGCAGGTGTGACTTGACTGCCATCGTTACTGCTCCGTCGGCAATGCCGTGGGTCAGCTTAGCCGTCGTGTTGGACGTACAGGGTGCAACTACCATTATATCTGTCATGTCTTTCGGCCCTATCGGCTCAGCCTCCGCAATGGAGGTCATTACATCTCTGCCGCATATCTCCGAAAGCTGCGCGGTGTTCTCCTCGGCTGTGCCGAACCGCGTTGATACCGTGGTGGCACTGTGGGACATTATGGGTATCAGCTCTGCACCCATCGTCCGCAGAAGCTCTGCCTGCGCAAAGCTGCGGCTGAAAGTGCAGAATGAGCCGGTCATGGCGTAGCCTATGCGGAGTCCGCGGAATATCTCTATCATTCCCCTTGCCCCCTTTCTGCAAGTATATCACTTACCGTACCGGCTATTATCTCTCCGGCTGTTACAGGCGCTGTCTTGCCGGGCAGCCCCAGCGCCCACACTGCATGAATGCCCAGCGAGGCGGCTGCGGAGAAGTCTATACCGCCCGGTCGGGAGGCAAGGTCTATAAATAATGTGTCTGCTGTGAACTGCTCCAGCAGCGGACGGTCAAATATCAGCCGGGGTACAGTGTTGAATACCAGCTTGTAGTCTGCACTGATATTCTCTGTGGGTACGGAACGTATCCCAAGCAGCCGCGCCTTTGCTGCTCCACGGGAGTTCCTTACGGCTGCCGTCACCTCCGCTCCGAAGCCTTTGAGTATCTGCGCCAGTGCTGTACCGATGCGTCCAAGTCCTACGATAAGTACCGGCGATGTGTTGAGCGTGAAGGGCAGCTCACTAAGGGCAAGCTGTACGGCTCCCTCAGCGGTGGGGATAGCGTTATTGAGACACAGCTCCTCACGCTGCATATAGTCGATGATGGGGTGTCCCGCAAATGCAGCGGTCAGCTCCGGATCGGTGCGTCCGGTGAGTACTGGTGCGCCGGGTCTGAGGAGGCTGCGTACACGCTCCGGTGAGAGTACCTCGTCTCCCAGCGGTGTGCTGATGCAGCCGCTGCTGTCAAGGGGCGGTACGGGGAGTACCGCGCAGTCGTATTTGCGGGTGCTGTCGGTCATTGCCGCTCCGGCAAGCTGTGAAGGAAGCTGCTCCGGTGCGATGCCGGCTACGGATACCTCATGTGTATCCGCAAGACGGAGTGCACAGTAGACCTGCCGCATATCTCCGCCTGCTATGAGTATTCTTTGTCTGTTCATGTATATCTCCTGTCTGAATATGGATCATTATGAAGTGCAAGCACGTTATATTATATGTGATGCGGCGGAATTGGTGAAAAAAACACTCACGGGGACTTGCATTCCTGCGCAGTTTGTGTTATAATGAGTTTTGCATTTTAAATTGTTTAAGGAGATCATAATATGAGTAAAAGAATAACTAAGTTACTTGTCACTGTCGCTTCTGCTGCTGCGGTTTCATCTGCGTCTGCTATGACCGCTTTCGCTGAGGAAGCTGCCGAGGGTGCTGCTAATGCTGCTCAGCAGCCTAACGCAAGCCTGGGATTCACTCCCTTCGTGCTGATGATCGTTATGTTCGTCGGCCTCTATTTCGTGGCTATCAGACCTCAGAAAAAGAGAGATCAGGAAATGAAAGAGATGCAGAACAGCGTTCAGGTCGGCGATGAGATCGTCACAAACGGAGGAATCGTCGGCATTATCGTCCGCACCGGTGAGGATACAGTTGTTATCGAAACCGGCGGCGAAAGAAATAAGATGCGCATCAAGACATGGGCTATCTCAGAGAATATTACTGCCGCAGAACGTGCTAAGGAGGCAGCTCCGAAGAAGTCAGAAAGCCCTCTGGCTCTGGGCGGTGTTGCTGATGACGACAGCAAGAAGTCCAAGAAGAAAAAGAAGAACAGCGACGAATAATAATACAGCCTGAGCGGTCTTATCCGACTGCTCAGGCTTTTTTGTCTGCCGTATCAGATGTAGTATTGCAGTATCCGGAAAAGCCGCTTGCGCGCCCGCGACATGACTGCACAGACCGACTGCGAACTTACTCCGGTCTGCTTCGCTATCTGTACGGTGTTGATGTTCTTGTAGTAGTACATGATGACTATCTCCTTCTGACGGGGCGTAAGCTCGGTCTCTATGACTCGCGTGAGAGTCCTCTTCAGCCTTCTGGCAGAGCTGTCACCGTCTTCGGTGGAGTATAGTATCGCGCGGATATTCTTGTCCGCTTCACCGGTAAATGAATCAGAATAACTCTCACGTATCGACACGCTGTTCCACCGCCCTGAGATAAGAAGTTAGGTGATCGATGACGTCGCTCATCTGGCCATGTTCGGCATAGAGCAGCTTTATGCGCTTGTCAAGATCGTGCTCCTCGGCACTGGTCAGACATCCCAGCTTCCTCTTGCGTTCCCTGATGTCGCTCAGCTCGTGTATCCGCGTCCGCACAAGGGCGCAGCTGTCAATATAGCTCTGGATCAACTTCCTCAATGATGATACCTCCCTTTCAGACAGGCATATCCGCGGGCGCTGCCTCACCGTGGGGCGGAGGCGAACAGGCAGCCACCGCAGGTATGCTCAGATGTGAATATTATGGAACGTTTGTTCTGATTGGTTGCAATTAATATTATAGAACAAATGTTCTGATTTGTCAATAGGGTGAAGAATTATTTTTGTTTTAACTATATATATCCTCGCCGTTCAGCCGGATATACTGGCGTTTCCGGCAGATTTAACGGAATTGACACCTGTTTTATGCTTTATTGTGGTGATACTTTAAATTATGGAATATGCTCCTTTTTTCTTATTGACAAAGCTCTCACAGAGTGATATAATAAAGAAGTTGTAAGCACGGACAGTTACGCTTTTTGGCGAATTTTCTTTACTGTCCGAATCTTCAGAAAGGAGTAGGCTTGCTATGAGTAATTTAATGAATCCCGAGTTTAAGATAAGAGAGGTCGCTGAGCGAATTAGACTTACACGCGAATCAGTAGGCCTTTCTCCCGAAGAAATGGCTGAAAAGTGCGGCGTTTCCACTTATGAATACCTCGCTTATGAGGGCGGCGCTAAAGACTTCAGCTTCTCTTTTATCTATAAGTTCGCTAATGAGACCGGCGTTGAGATCACCGATCTGATGGAGGGCGAAAGCCCACGTATCAACAGCTTCGACATCACACGAAAGGGTGAGGGCCTTCCTATCGCAAGAAGAAAGGGTCTGAGCTATATGCGCCTTGCTCCTAAGTTCAGGAACAAGATCGCTGAGCCGTTCCTCGTTACTATCCCTTACGTTGATGAGGAGTTCCGCGTTCCCCATCCCCATACCCACGAGGGTCAGGAGATGGATATCGTTATCAGCGGCCAGCTGAAAGTGCAGGTCGGCGATAATGTAGAGATCCTCAACGAAGGCGATTCTATATACTACGACAGCTCAGAGCCTCACGATGAATGGGCTGTGGGCGGCAAGGAATGTAAGTTCTATGCTATCGTCTGCGGCGTAAATCAGCCGTCTCATGCTATAAATCACCTTGAGCCGGTTATCCTCCCCGGTGTCACTAACTTCGACCTCGCTAATATCAAGGATCCCGTTGCTGACAAGTTCGTGGAGCTTGAGACCGATGCTCAGGGCGCTCTCAAAAAGATTCACTTCAAAAACGAGGAGACCTTCAACTTCGGCTTCGATGTCGTTGATGCCCTCGCTGCTAAATGTCCCGATAAAACTGCTCTGATCTATGTCTCTAATGAGATGGAGGAGCGCAGATTTACCTTCGCTGATATTAAAAAGTACTCCAACATGACCGCTAATTACTTCAAGTCTCAGGGCATTAAGAAGGGCGATAAGGTCATGCTGGTTCTGAAAAGACATTATCAGTTCTGGTTCGCTATCATTGCTCTCCATAAGATCGGCGCTATCGTTATTCCGGCTACTAATCAGCTGGTCCAGCACGATTTCACTTACCGCTTTGAAGCTGCGGACGTTAAGGCTATCGTATGTACCGGCGACGGCGATGTCGCTCATCAGGTAGACCTCGCGATCGAGGAGTGCGGTAAGGATATTCTCCGTATGATGGCTCACGGCTCACGAGAGGGCTGGAAGTCCTTCGATGAGGGTATCTCCTATTGCAGCGACGTTTTCGAGCGTCCTACCGACCCCGCTGAGCTTTCCTGCGGCAGCGAGCCTAACCTCATGTTCTTTACATCAGGTACTACAGGCTACCCGAAGATCGCTATGCACAGCCATAAGTACGCTCTGGGTCACTTCATTACCGCCCGCTACTGGCATAACGTTGACCCCAATGGTATCCACTTCACTATTTCCGATACCGGCTGGGGTAAGGCTCTCTGGGGTAAGCTCTACGGTCAGTGGCTCAGCGAGACCTGCGTATTCGTTTATGACTTCGACAGATTCAATGCAGATAAAATTCTGCCTATGTTCAAGAAATATAATATCACTACCTTCTGCGCTCCCCCTACTATGTACAGATTCTTCATCAAGGAGGACCTCTCAAAGTATGACCTCAGCAGCATTAAATACGCTACTGTTGCCGGTGAAGCGCTCAATCCGGAGGTTTATAACCAGTTCCTCAACGCTACCGGTGTCAAGCTCATGGAGGGCTTCGGTCAGACCGAAACTACCCTGTCTATCGGTAACTTTGTCGGCATGACCTGCCGCCCCGGTTCAATGGGTAAGCCAAGCGTTATGTACGATGTTGATATTGTTGATCCCGACGGTAAACCCTGCAAGACCGGTGAGACCGGTGAGATCGTTATCCATACAGAAAACGGCGCTCCTGCAGGTCTGTTCCTCGGCTACTACAACGCTGAGGAAAAAACTAAGGAAGTTTGGCACGACGGTATGTACCATACCGGCGATACCGCTTGGAAGGACGAGGACGGCTACTTCTGGTACGTCGGCCGCGTCGATGACGTTATCAAGTCCTCCGGCTACCGTATCGGTCCATTCGAGATCGAAAGCGTTATCATGGAGCTCCCATACGTTCTGGAGTGCGGCGTTAGTGCTGCTCCCGACCCCGTAAGAGGTCAGGTAGTCAAGGCTTCTATCGTCCTCGTTAAGGGCAAGGAAGGTACTGATGAGCTGAAAAAGGAGATCCAGGACTACGTTAAGAAGCATACCGCTCCTTATAAGTACCCGCGTATCGTTGAGTTCCGCGATGAGCTGCCTAAGACCATCAGCGGTAAGATCAGACGTGTTGAGCTGAAAGGCTGATGTAAGAATAAACAAATTCTGTATTTATTGTTTGTTAAATGCGATGATTATTTTAACTTTTTCTCCAACTTATCTTGACAAATTAAGTAAAAAAGATATAATATAATTATACTTTTTGAAAGGTGGTCAAACCAATGAAAAACATCGCAAAGAAAATTGTTGTTTGTGCTCTTGCATTCACTCTTCTTGGAACAGGAACAGCAGTTACAAAAACAATTACACCAGATTTTGACACAGCAATTACTGCAAGTGCTGCATGCAACCACAATATGCCTCGCCCGAAGTATGGCGAGTGGAAAAAAATAGGCAATGGTTATGGATGGTACTATAAGGCAAGGAGAGAAATAAAATGGTACTGCAATTCCTGCGGTAAGTATTTATATACTTCTTATGAGACAAAAATGATGAAATATGGTGATGATTTGATAGCTGTGTAAATCGTCTTAAATAGAATACTTCTCCCTTGAACTGAAACTCAAGGGAGATTTTTTCATATTTTTAGAGAATATTTCTCTTATAAAAAGAACATATCATCAAATAGATTTAAGATTCATAAATAAACGTCATCTGTTAATACGAACGGGAGTTATTGAAACAGCGTAAAATAGCCTCGAATCAGCTTTTTCAAAAAATCTGAAATTTTTTTCAAAAAACCCTTGACAAATCAAAAATACTGTGTTATAATATTAAAGTCGTCAGGGGACAGACACTTAAAGCGAAAGCGACAGGGCGTTCAACTGACGGAATTAAAGGCTTTTGTGGGGGTTTAGCTCAGCTGGGAGAGCATCTGCCCTACAAGCAGAGGGTCACAGGTTCGAGCCCTGTAGTCCCCACCAAATTGGCCCGGTAGTTCAGTTGGTTAGAACGCTAGCCTGTCACGCTAGAGGTCGTGAGTTCGAGCCTCATCCGGGTCGCCATTTAAGCTTCTGTAGCTCAGTCGGTAGAGCAGAGGACTGAAAATCCTCGTGTCGTTGGTTCGATTCCGACCGGAAGCACCAAATATGCGGATTTAGCTCATCTGGTAGAGCGCCACCTTGCCAAGGTGGAGGTAGCGAGTTCGAGCCTCGTAATCCGCTCCATAGTACTG
>CADBNS010000066.1 GCA_902796065.1 Ruminococcus flavefaciens | reverse complement strand
TCACGTCCTCTATGCCGAGTGATCCGTCAGAAAGCGTTGTGTGACAATGTAGATCGCAAATCATGATATATACCTCTCTGGCTGTACCATGCGGTACAACTGAAAATATACTGTTTAATATGGCGGATCAGGAGAAACCTTCTCCTCCTGATATACTATCTTAACTATTATACCATATCAAACCACAAATTGCAAGCCTTTTTTGTGCATTATTATTCAGACTGTAACGCAGAGTATAATTCTCCTTTTTTTATACCAGTCTCCTTTGCCACTGCCTTACACGCATCTGTCGGCTTCTCTCCGGCATTTATCAGCGTTCTTACCTGCTCGAGTGCTTCCTCCAGTGTAACCTCCGCTGATACTTCTCCGCATCCCTCCAGCACAAGTACGTACTCTCCACGGGGCTCGTTTGCTCCGTAGTACTCCACCGCTTCGCCCAGCGTGGTCCGCATCGTCTCTTCGTGTACCTTAGTCAGTTCCCGGCAGAGCGCTATCCGCCGACCTGCTCCGAAAAAGTCCGCAAGGTCTCCAAGTGTAGCTCTCAGCTTGTGGGGCGCTTCGTAAAATATCATCACCGCTGTCTCGCTCCGCAGCTGCTCAAGCCTCTGCCTGCGCTCCTTCTTGTTCACCGGCAGGAAACCCTCAAATGTGAACCGCTCTATGTGCATTCCCGATAACGCTGCCGCCGATGCGACTGCTGTGGGTCCCGGTACTACCCTGACCTCTATCCCACGCTCTGCACACATACGCACCAGTACCTCTCCCGGATCAGATATACACGGCATTCCCGCATCGGTCACTATGCCGCAGTTCTCCCCTGCTGCTATCCTGTCCGCTATGCGCTGGGCGTCTGCGTGGGAGCTGTGCTCGTGAAAGCTCACCAGCTGCTTCTTTATCTCATACCTGTTCAGCAATTTCAACGTCACACGAGTGTCCTCCGCACATAGGAAGTCCACCTCCTCCAGCATCCTCAGCTGGCGCATCGTGATGTCCTCCATATTGCCTATGGGTGTTCCGATTATATATAGTATTCCGCTCATTGCTGCTCCTTTCCTGTGTCGTAGATGCGCTGAAGCTCCTCTGTAAAGCCGCTGTCACTGCGTATGTACAGCTGCGGCTCTACCTTCATGAACGGCTTCGAGCCCTTCTTTCCTTCTATCAGAAACAGCCACGGCGCTTCCTCTGCATTCTTCGATACGAAACGCAGCCTCTTCGGCTCTATGTCATTGCTCTTCATCGCGTATATCACATCGCTCAGTCGCTCCGGTCGGTTGCATACGCACAGCCTCCCGCCGAATTTCAGCAGCTTCGCTGCCGCTGCACATACGTCGTTGATGTTGCACATTATCTCGTGACGCGCTATCCGCTGCGCTGTAAGTGCACTCTCAAATCCCGCATTCGCTGCCTTGTACGGCGGATTGCACGTTACAAGGTCCAGCTGACCGACGGGGGCACCCTCCCACAGCTCCTTCAGATCAGCACACACCGGCACGATGCCTGTTGTCTCGCTGCGCTCCATTCCCAGACGAAGCTGCTCTATCGCTCCCTCCTGTATGTCTACCGCGTATGTCACCTGCGGCGGCCGCTGCTTCTGCATTATCAGTGGGATTATTCCACAGCCTGTTCCTAAATCACACGCCTTGTCCTTCTGCCTGTAACCGGAAAAATCCGCAAGCAGAAAAGCGTCCGTGCCGAAGCGGTGGTCGCTGCTCGCACAGACGTATATCTTATCTGTCAGTTTTTCGTATTTGTATTCCATCGTTCACTCCATAATTGCCGCGGCTTCTTCTGCTGTAACACTCTCCGCATATCTGTTCTTCCATATGAACTCATTGTAGTACTTGTATGTCTGCTCTCCGGTCATGTATGCGTTGTCTGTGGTCGTGTTGCAATGCTCCGGCACTATCACTTCAAATCCATGCTCAAAGCCGCACTTCACTGTCGCATCTATGCAGTACTCCGTTTGCAGTCCCGTTACTATTATGCGCTCTGTCCCCTTGCTGCGGAGATACTCAAGAAGTCCCGACTCACGGAACGGACTGTTCACCGTCTTGTCGAATACCTTCTCGCCCTCTGCCGGACATACCTCCGGACTGATCTCATAGCCATCAGCTCCTCTGGTTAGTACTGCTCCGGCTCCGTCATCGTGGCGGATGTATATTACCTCAGTTCCGCTGCTCCTTGCAGTATCTATCAGCTTTCTGAGACTATCCATGAATCTGTCACTATCATACAGCCGGCTGTTCGTTATCAGCTCCTGCACATCAACTACGAGCAGTACAGTACGCCCGCTCATCGGATCGTTCCTCCGCCGACTACTGTGTCCCCGTCGTAGAATACTACTGCCTGTCCGCTGGTTATCGCCCTCTGAGGCTCGTCAAATTCTACCATGTACTCCCCGTTTCCAAGACCGGTCAGCACCGCAGGCTGCTCCGTCTGGCTGTAGCGGGTCTTTGCTGTTATTCGCATCGGCTCCGTTACCTCCTCCACTGAGATGAGGTTGACGTCATCGGCTATGAGCGCCTTTGTGTACAGGTCAGTCTCATCTCCAAGAGTGACCGTATTCGCTGCTACGTCCTTGCGCACTACATACGCCGGCTTTCCCAGCGATATGCCAAGATGCTTGCGCTGTCCTACGGTGTAGTTGATGATGCCCTTGTGTCTGCCAAGCACCTTTCCCGATGTATCCACAAAGTCTCCTTCCGGCACCGTTTTCCCTGTGAATTTCCTGATGAATTCACTGTATTTGCCGTCTGGTACAAAGCATATGTCCTGACTGTCAGGCTTGTTGGAGTTCACCAGTCCGGCTTTCTCCGCTATGGCTCTTACCTGCGTCTTTTCCAGTGTTCCCAGCGGAAACAGCGTGTGGGCAAGCTGCTCCTGCGTCAGTGCGTACAGCACATAGGTCTGGTCCTTGCTCCGGTCCGCCGGACGCTTCAGCAGATAACGTCCCGTACTCTCATCGTACTCCCTCACTGCATAGTGTCCGGTGGCAATATAGTCGTATCCCAGCTCCATTGCCCTGCGCAGCATCTTGTCAAACTTTACGTGGCGGTTGCACTCGATGCAGGGATTCGGTGTGCGTCCGCATAAGTACCGCTCTGCAAAGTTGGTCATTACGTACTCCCGGAAGTTGTCCTTGAAATTGAAAACAAGATGCTCAAATCCCAGACGATAGGCTACGCTCCGCGCGTCCTCCACGTCAGACAGCGCACAGCAGGTCTTGCCTTCCTTCTCCGCCTGCACTATATCTTCATCGGAAAACAGCTTCAGCGTCACTCCCATGACCTCATAGCCATGCTCACGCAGCAGAAGTGCCGCTACTGAGCTGTCTACGCCTCCGCTCATGCCGACCATTACTTTCTTCATATCTTAAACCTTCTCTTCTGTTATCAGTTTTCCTAAATCACTCAGCGTACTGCAATAATAGTCCGCCAATGCTTCTATCTGATGCCTTTCTGCTTCGGCTGCACTGTCATATACCGCAGCTGTGACGAATCCGGCTCCGGCGGCTGTCTCTATGCAGTGAAGCGAATCCTCCACCACCAGTGTCTCCCGCGGCTCAGTTCCAAGCCGCTCAGCTCCGCCCAGAAATATGTCCGGACACTTCTTTCCCATGGGATATTCCGCATCTGTCAATAAAAAAGCAAACCTCCCGCAGATACCGCTGCGTTTCAGCACGGCTTCAGCAAGAGATCTGTACGTCGCCGTCGCTACACCGTATGGTATGCCCCGGCTGTCAAGTATATCAAGCAATTCCCGCACATGAGGCTTCAGGGAGATACGCTCCTCGTATTCCTCCCTGACAAGCTCCTCTATGCGCTTTATTACATGATCCTTTGTACAGCTCAGACCAAAGTGCCGTATGAAGTACTCCGACGATTCGTCTACCGTCATTTTCTTCATACGTTCTGATATGTCTGCCGGCGGATCTGTTACTCCGTTCTCACGCAGAAATTCACGGTCTATCCTGTACCAGATACCCATCGAATCGATCAGGGTACCGTCAAGATCAAATATCACACTTTTTATCACTATTGTTCTCCGTTGGTAGTTTCTTCTTCAGTCGAAGGCGGCTCCGTTGGCTCAGGCTCCGGCTCTGTCGGAGGTTCAGTCTCCGGCTCGGGTTCCGGTTCAGGCTCCGGTTCCGGTTCGGGCTGCGGCTCAGGCTCGGGCTGCGGCTCCGGCTCGGGTATCGGCTCAGGCTCCGGTATCGGCTCAGGCTCAGGCTCAGGCTGCGGCGGTGCCGGCTGCTCAGGCTGTGGCTGTGGCGCCTCTGCTGCTGTAGTTGTGGTAGTTGTTGTTTTAGGTGTTGTTGTCTTTCCTGTTGTGGTCGTTGTCGTTGTGGAGGTAGTTGTTGTTGTGGGCACAAGATCAGGTCTGTTCTTCTTCAGCCACTCCAGCTTCTCCGCATCTGTGCTGTACTCCTTGCCGGCTGAGCTCTCATTTCCCACAAGTATGACTGCCTGCTGGCCCATACTCTTGTATATCTTCTCAAACAGCTCCATCGCATATTTCTGGTTGCCGTTAAGTGGATCGGCAATATGTACCGTCTTGTCGTTGAAATCATATCCGTACAGCGTTACACAGTGCTGGAAGGGGTTGAAGTAGAAATCCTCCCCGCAGCCCAGTCTGAACTGATACTCAGATACAGAATCACGCTGGTCGATAGTCGTCCATATGATCACCGGTCTTCCTTGCTCCGTCTGGTAATATAACTCCTTTATATCGCTGCCGGTGAGGTCGATCGCGTACCAGTCAGAACCGATGTATGTAAAATAATCATCCGCCGCCTTGCGTATCACGCTGGCGTTGCAGCCGTATCCGTACTCCGTGTGGGGATTGCCGAGAAACCGCTCGTTCATGGAATAGTATCCGTCCTGATCTGTCGGCAGGAATATGTCACATAACGTCACTTTATCTATGTTGAAGCCAAAGTAGTTCAGCGTCTGCGCCAGCGATGTTATCTCGCATCCCGTGGGCAGCTCCGGCTCCTGCATGACTGCCTTCAGATCAAGGGCGTGGACCTGCTGAAGCTTATAGTTCGCCGGCATCTTTACATCTATTTTCAGCCTCTCCGGTGCTTTCTCTTCTGTTTTCTCCGCTCCGGATATTATCAGCTTTTTCTGTCCCTCAAGATCTGCTGCGCTGTTGATTACCGCAAGGTCTTCATCAACGGTGCTCTCCGTCACAGTCGTCTTGCTGCCGCAGGATACTGTCAGCAACAGCATCAGTGCTCCTGCTGCGGTAACTATGATCCTCTCTTTTCTCATCTTTCACTCCATATTGACAATCATTTTTTCCCTGAAATCGCTTCGGCACTGTGAAATGTCAGCCAGCGCCAGTCCAAATATGTCACCTGCTCTGCCCTCAAGCTCCGCAAACCGTGCAGCAGTTCCACCCTGCTGACCAAGCCGCGCCAATGAGCCTGCGTATGGTACCTTCGATCTTCCCTTTGCCCGTGCCAGTATCTCCCTGCCACGGCCGTTCATCGCAAGTATCCTTCCATACGGCGGCAGATGCTCCATGTCTTCCCGTGTTATCCCAAGGATCAGCGACATCATGATCCTCTTTATCCTCGCAAGTGTATACCTCTTTGTCTTTACCGCTTCCAGCAGCTCATCAAGTGATGCTGCCTCACGTGCACCTGCTATTCTGTATTCAAGGCCCTGCCCTACGTCATTTATCCGTGATATTTCTTCTGTCGATGCTGTCCGCAGCTTGTAGAGTATCACGCGCTCAAGCCGCTCTGTTGCGGCTATGCGCCCCTCCGATGCCGCTCTGACTATCTCATCTGCCCATACCTCCGGCATATACGCATAGGGATCTGCGCCATTACTGTTCTTTATTATGTTTTCGCGGATAAAGCCTGCACTCGCCATATTCCCCGTGGGATGATCGTCGTTGTGCATGGCGCTCTCACGCTTTACTGTGTACGGCTCTATTTCCGAACTGAACTCCCTGAGTGCTCTTATATACTCTATCCCAAGCAGATTGTTCGGCTCTGCGATCATTTCAGCCGCCTCCGGTGCGTTTTCCCTCACCGCTTCACTCAGCGCCCGCGGATATGTATACCCGTTTTCCATCATGCGCTTTATTTCTTCCGCACATTCTGTCCTGATCCGCTCAGTTGTGTCTGCTGCTCCCAACAGCGCTGCGATGTCTCCGCATTCGCTTCCGAATGACAGCTCATCTACAGCTCCCAGTGAGTTCAGCAGCCATACTCCTCCTCTGGCAAAGTATTCCGCTGATGCAAGACAATACTGCACCGGCAGCTCTATTACAAGGTCAGCTCCGCATTCTACGGCAAGACGCGCTCTCGTATGCTTGTCTATTACTGCCGTCTCTCCGCGCTGTACAAAGTTTCCGCTCATTACCGCGGCTATATGTGTTGCTCCGTTCCGGCGCGTCTCCTCTATATGGTGAAGATGTCCGTTATGGAACGGATTATACTCGCAGATGATACCGCTGACTTTCATTGTACTACCTCTCCTCATTAATTTCAATGGTTTTTTTGTAAATTTTCATATACTTTTAAAATACCCTTATATTATTCCCTGTCCTTTGTCCGTTTTGACTATACTTCCCGTACTTTTCATGCCTAAAATCGCCCAATAGTGGAAAAATTCCAAAAAGTACTTGCTTTTTTTCGCAAATGGTATATAATAGTATATGCACAATACTTTTGAAAGGAATTATATTTTTATGATCATTTTAGTTGTAAACGCAGGCAGCTCCTCTCTTAAATATCAGCTCATCGATATGTCCGATGAGAGCGTTATCGCTAAGGGCAACTGCGACAGAATCGGTATTGACGGTCACATCAACCACAAGACAAGCGACGGCAGAGTCCTCGATCAGGACTGCCCGTTCCCTACTCACACCGAGGCTTTCATGAAGCTCGTTGAGACCCTTACTTCCGGTGACGCTAAGGTCATCGACAGCATGGATCAGATCTCTGCTGTTGGTCACAGAATCGTCCAGGGTGCTGACGTTTTCGATAAGTCTGTTCTCGTTACTGATGAGATCATCGACAAGATAGATGAGCTCCGCGAGCTCGCTCCTGTTCATAACCACGCTCACGCTCTGGCTCTCCGTGCCTGCAAGAGCGTTATCCCCGCAAATGTTCCTCAGGTCGTTGTTTTCGATACTGCTTTCCACCAGACTATGCCGCCTAAGGCTTATATGTTCGGTCTGCCTTACGAAGACTATGAGAACTACCACGTCAGAAAATACGGCTTCCACGGTACTTCACACAGATTCGTTTCCAAGGCCCTCGCTGAGGCTATGGGAAAGGATCCTAAGGACCTCAAGATCGTTTCATGTCACCTCGGAAACGGCTCTTCCATCACTGCTGTTGACGGCGGTAAGTCCGTCGATACTTCTATGGGATTCACTCCCCTCGACGGTGTTGTTATGGGTACCCGCTCCGGCGCTGTTGACCCTTCTGCTGTTACTTTCGTTGCTGATAAGCACCACTTCACTCCTTCCGAAAT
>CADBNS010000065.1 GCA_902796065.1 Ruminococcus flavefaciens | reverse complement strand
GCCGGTATCGATATGGTCATCATGAACGGCAGAGATCCCGAAAAACTCTACGACCTCTTCGAGGATAAGGAGATCGGTACCTTCTTTAAGGCTAAATCTAAATAATGAGGTGATTTTTTTATGAATTATACTGATGAACTGGGAAGAAATGCCAAGGCTGCCGAGCCCGCTGTCGCTTCCGCTTCCACTATGGTCAAAAATAACGCGCTGGCCGCTATCGCTAAAGCCCTGCGCGAGAATAAGGCGCTCATTATCGCCGAAAATGCCAAGGATATGAAGGCTGCTGAGGAAAACGGTATGTCTAAGGCTAAGCAGGACCGCCTCCTCCTCGACGAAAAACGCATCGAGGGTATGGCTGAGGGCGTTGACCAGCTTATTATGCTCAATGACCCTATCGGTCAGGTCATCGACGGCTTCGTTCGCCCTAACGGTCTGTCTATCATCAAGACAAGAGTTCCCCTCGGTGTTATCGGCATCATCTTTGAGTCACGCCCAAATGTTACTGTCGATGCCGCTGCTCTCTGCCTCAAGGCCGGTAATGTCGTTATCCTCAAGGGCGGCAAGGAGGCTATCAACTCCAATAAGTGCCTCGGCGATATTATGCGCAAGGCTGTGGAGTCCGCAGGTCTCCCCGCTGATGCTATCCAGGTGGTCGGCGATACTTCGCGGGAAACTACTACCGCCCTTATGCAGCTCAATGGCTATATCGATGTCCTTATCCCAAGAGGCAGCGCTAACCTCATTCAGGCTGTCGTTAAAAATGCTACCGTTCCTGTTATCGAGACCGGCGCTGGCAACTGCCACGTTTATGTGGACGCTTCCGCTGACCTCGATATGGCTGTCAATATCACCGATAACGCTAAAACTCAGCGCCCATCTGTTTGCAATGCTATCGAAAACCTCCTCGTTCATAAGGATATTGCTGATAAGTTCCTCCCTGCCATCGCTGAACGCTTTAAGTCACATAGCGTCAAGATCTACGGCTGCGACAGAACTATCGCTATCCTCGGCGACTCAGTCGAAAAAGCTACCGAGACCGAGTACGCTACCGAATTCAACGACTTCATCATCGCTGTCAAGGTAGTGGACGATATTAGCGAGGCTATCGCTCATATCCGTAAATACAGCACCCGCCACTCTGAATGCATCATCACTAAATCCCTCGATAATGCACGCAGATTCCAGCACGAGGTCGATGCTGCGGCGGTTTATGTCAACGCTTCTACACGCTTCACCGACGGCGGTGAGTTCGGCTTCGGCGCTGAGATCGGTATCTCTACACAGAAGCTCCACGCAAGAGGTCCTATGGGTCTCACTGAGCTCACTACTGTCAAGTATCTCGTGAACGGTGACGGTCAGATAAGATAATGCTGTGCCTATATTCTATTGAGGAGGTTTAAAATGGCTATCAGAAAAGATATAGACGATATGCTCAATTCTTTGAAGTCAGGTACACCGTCTCAGCCAGAAAAACCCGTTTCTGAGCTGCCTAAGCTCCGAAGAAAGACCAAGTTCGATAATATGTCCGTCGATGACCTGCTTACGGCTATTTCTGAGCCTGATCCGGTCCAGCCTCAGCCGGCGCCGGCTGATCCGCCTGTCGTCGATGAACCTGTCAATATCTCCGTTCCCGATCCGGAGCCGGAGCACGTTTTCCAGTTCGTTCAGGACGATGAACCGGAATTCCCTCAGAAGGCTCCCGAGGAACACCATAATATCGTCATAAATGAGGAGCTGCCGGACTATGAGGCCATTCGTCAGGCTCAGCTCGAAATGGATAGGCTCGAACGCGAAAGAGCCGCTGCTGCCGCTTCCTTCAATGCGGCAAGAGAACATGAGCATACCGCTTCTGTCGATGAATTGCAGCAGTTCTCTGCACGTATCGCTGCCGAAAATACCGCCGGTAAGGTCGCTGAGGACGCTGCTGCTGCTCTTGAACAGCTGTCCGAATTCTCAGCTCCTAAGAAGAAAGGCTTCTTCTCCCATTTCATTAACCGCGATGACTGGAAGACCCCTTATACTGAACCGGATCCGGTTCCGGCTCAGCAGCCGGAATATCCCCAGCAGCCCCAGTACAATGCTGCTCCGGAACCTCAGCAGCCTCAGTACAGCACTGCTCCGGAAGTACCCCAGCAGCCTCAGTACAGCGCTGCTCCGGAAGTACCTCAGCAGCCTCAGTACAGCGCTGCTCCGGAAGTACCCCAGCAGCCTCAGTACAATGCTGCTCCTGTACAGAAAAGTCTGACCGAGACCGCTCTTATTGAGGGTATACCTGTAGTAGGGGAGGGTATGGACAGCTCCGCTTTCGCTGAGCCTGTCAAGGAGTCCCTTCCGGAGGTCGAACAGACTGTTGCTGATGAACAGTCCGCCGAATTCTCTGAGCCGGAATATATCCCGGAACCCGAAGAGTTCGCCGCTAATGCTGCCGTCAGTGACTTCACTGAGACCAGTGCGGCTGCGGCTGATGATAATGCCACCACTTTCTATGAGGATACTGCCGCGGGCGATATGCCGGACGATAATGAACCTCAGCTCGATGAGTATAATAACCCGTCTGTCGATGAACTTATGGCTGCCGCTATCGCTGCCGTAAATGAGGAGATCGCTGCGGAAAAAGAACATGAGTCCGCTGAAGAAGAGGCCGGTCACGCTGTGGACAGCATGATCGCCGGTATCCGCGAGGACGCTGCTAACGCTATCGCTGATATGGATATGGCTCCTTCTCAGATCGATGAGGCTCCCTTCTCCGCCGCTCAGCCTGTGCCTGAGCCGGTTCCGCAGACTGCTGCTCCTGAGCCCGTGCCCGTTCCCGACAAGCCTAAGGGTAAGGTAACTTCTACCCTCGAAAATATCCTCTCTGAGGACCCCGACGATATTATCAATGCACGAAGCGAGAAAACTGAGTTCGACGGCTTCATCAATAAGGACAGCAGCAGAGTCAAAAAGATCCTATATACTGTTCTTGGTGTCATTTTTGCCGCGCTCGCTTGTGTGGGCCTTGTCACTGTTATCGGTAAGGGCATCGGTTTCGCTTCACGCTTCGCCTCCGGTGAGTCTCAGAAGGAGAAATTCGCTAAAGCCGTCTATCCCGCTGTTATCATGGATATCAGCGACTTCCAGCAGCCTTCCGAACTTACCTCCGATCAGGTCATTACCGCCGCTATCTGGTCTATGGTCATGACCGACGGCGCTCTCGATAAGTATGAGAGAAATTTCGATGTCGTTACTATCCCTGCTGTCGATGTCGAGGCGGCTGCCGTTAAACTCTTCGGCGACGGTCTCCCTGAACTTACCCATACCAACGTAGGTACCGGCGATGCTAAGTTCTACTACAGCGAAGAGAAAAAATCTTACAATATTCAGGTACACCCCATCGTCTATTCCTATGCACCCGATATTAAGTCCGTAACCAAAAACGGAAACGAGTATACAGTCAATGTGGACTATATCAATGAGCTCCCTTCATGGCTGGAAAGAACTTCTACTAAGTCGGTCGTTTTCACTCTGGTCGAGACCAGTGACGGGTATCAGATACGCTCGATGAAGGTCACTTCTGCTAAATTGTCACTGTGATACACGGCGCTCCTTCGGGAGCGCTTCGCTTTTTACCGCTTCGGGACGCCGAGGGCAGCGTCCCCTACAATTATGTCCGTGCTGATGGCCGGATCAAATGACTTGCATCCGTTATTCCGTTCCTATCGCTTTCCCTTTTCTACTTGCTTTTTCTTCCGGAATGAGCTATAATTATAAGGCACTAATTTGAAGAGAGGTCATTTGTATGAATAAAAAAGAAACTTCAGAGATAAAAAAGAATTTTTCCGATAAAAGCGGATTCTTCGTCATGGAACGTATCCTCACCGGATTCGTCGATGCTGAGAAAAACCTCCGCTACCATAATGTCAGCTCGTGCCTCACTATGCCCGTCGAGGAACATGATGTGTATGATGAGACCCTCAAAAAAGTTCTCAATACTAACGTCGGTAAGTCCTTCGTTGAGTATGAGTTCCCTAATGAAGCCTACGAGGAGGGCAAGCCTCAGGAAATGCTCTACTCTCTCCTTCGCTCTGAACTCAAGGACGAGGTGATGTGCGAAAACTTCCTTAACCATATCGCTAATAATATCGCTTATACCGGTCCGTTTGCCGTTATTACCGCTTACTGCTGCTACACTATACGCAAAAAGGATAAAAACGATGAGTTCGCTGAGGGTGAGGACGAGATCTATCGCTACCTCCTGACCGCTATTTGTCCCGTTAATACCAGCAGCGACGGCTTCGTTTTCGATAGCTTCAATAACGAGATCACCAAAAAACTTAATACCGAACTCATCATCAGTAAGGCGCCTTCCGATGGATTCCTCTATCCCGTGTTCAGCAACAGAAGCTCGGATATTAACCACGTTATGTATTACGCTAAGTCCGCTAATAAGCCTAATGTCTCCGTTATTGAGGACGTCCTCGGCTGTAATTTCGTCATGTCCGCTGAAAACGAAAAGGCTAACTTCCAGAGTATCCTCAAAAATGTCGTCGGCGATGACCTCGATTATATGGTCATTAAAACTGTAAATGAGAAGATTCAGGAGGTCGTGGAGGATAACAAGGAGGAAACCGATAAGGTCGTTATAGATGACCTTAAACTCAAGGATATTCTTACCGATATTGGCGTTCCTCAGGAAAGAGTCGAGATGGTCGCTCCGGTGTTCGAGAAGGTTTGCGGTAATGCTCCCCTTACAGCTTCTAACCTCGTGGAAAGCAAGACCGTCCTCGCTGCTCCCGGTATTACCGTGAATATCAAACCATCTGCTGCCGATAAGGTCCGCACAAGCGTCGTGGACGGCAGAAGATGCCTGCTCATCGATATTGATGACCCCACTATCGAAATAAATGGTCTGCCGGTTTCTCTGTCATGAACATATTTATTGCTGCACGGTGTTGCTTTGACCGTGCAGCTTTTTTGTCGGTATATTGTAAAATATCTGCAAATTATGCCGGAATCTGTTTACAAAACTCCCGTTTTGTGGTATCATATTATTGCTGTGGTTGTTTCCACTACTTTTTTTCCCGCAGGAGGTTAAAATGTCACGTATCGGTAAATTCAGACTTCTGGCTGTGCTGGAGGCTGTTATTATACTAATCCTTTTCATTTTCATCGTATGGTTCTGCTTCATACGCGATAGAGCCGGCTCCGTTCAGGCTAATGCCGATGCTGAGGTCCGCGTCCGCCCTGTCATCGAGAAGGAGGAGACCTTCTATCAGATGGACGGCAGAAAGATCCTCTCCCATGACGGTAACTACGGCGAGGTCTTCGTCCCTGTTTTTGCCGATGTTCCCGCAAGTCAGGTGGACGTTTCTAAGCTCGTTACCCGCAACGGTTATACCGTCTATAAGGACGGCGATAACGTCCTCTCCCACACCGGTATCGATATTTCTGAACATCAGGGTGAGATAGACTGGCAGCAGGTCAAAGATGCCGGTATCGAATTCGCTTTCATCCGCGTCGGTTTCCGTACATACGGCGGCGGTATCATCAACCTCGATGAACACTGCCATAAGAATATTCAGGAGGCTACTGCTGCCGGTATCAAGGTCGGCGTCTATTTCTACTCTCAGGCGGTCAATACCGATGAGGCTATCGAAGAGGCAGATATTGTCCTCGATTCTATCGCCGGTTACGATATTTCTTATCCCGTCGTCTTCGACTGGGAGATCGTCTCCGACGATAACGCCCGTACTGACTCCGTTTCCGTCGAGACCCTCGCCGACTGCTGCGTCGCTTTCTGCGAAAGAATCAAGGCTGCCGGTTATACCCCTATGATCTATCAGAATAAAAGTACCGCTATGAGAAAACTCGACCTGCCACGCCTGAAAGACTACGACTTCTGGCTCGCAGAATACGGCAGCGAACCTTCCTATTACTACGACTTTAAGATTTGGCAGTATGCCTCCGACGGCAATGTTCCCGGTATCAACGGCAGAGTCGATATGAACCTCTGCTTCACTGACTATGGAGAATAAACTATGAAATGGTACAGACACAGATGCCCCTTCTGCGGAAGAGGCTCTATTGTTAGTGTTATCACTATTTTGGTTGTGGTGATGTTCGGTACTATGTTGCCGGAGATGCCTGTGATCGCTGTTATCGGTATGATCCTCGGCGCCGGTTTCGTAATTCTGCTGAGCTACCTTATTCTCAATATGCTCTCAGAAGAGGAACGGACTCTCGTTGAACTGTCCGAACCACTGGAATGGTATAATATGGACGACGATCTCGTTGAACGTGTCCGCAAAAAGAAAAAAGTATCATGGCATGAGTTCGTCATCTTCCTTATCATCGCCATCGCCATCGCCTTCGCTATCGCTGACGGTCTGATGTTCCAGAGAATGGACGTTCCTGTCATGGTGTTTGCCGATATTATGCTTTGCTGGGTTATATTCTTCGTCTATTACAGGAATAAGTGGGGGAGACTCGATCGCTCCGCAGAGTACGCCTGCCCTGTGGTGGACCATGTAAAGTCTATCACTGAGCGCACTAAGCACGGTAAGCGAACCTACAACTATGCCGTGTTCTACCTGCCGGACGGACGGTATATGCTAAAGGTCGATTCAAAATCCGCTACATGGAAACTTTACCTCATTCGCTTCAATGGCTACTACACCTATGCCTGCCTTTCAGAATAATAATTAAAGGCTGTTCCTCTTCGGAACAGCCTTTTTGTTGTATCATATTATTTGTTTTTATTCACTCTTTTTGCCATAGTTCGGTATCAGCTTCGCTGCACTGAGCGCACTGCCGATAAGTCCCGAAAGTATGGTGGAGACTACCATCTCTACTACTGCGTTCACGCCGACAAAGGTCACTATGAACAGTAATGCGTTCTTTCCGCCGCGAAGTCCCTGTACGTAGTCCGTGTTTCCAAATAACAGCAGAAGCGCTGTCATGAAGAACAGTGTGTTGAGAAATGCTGAGAAAAAGCCCGTTACAAAGCTGCCTACACTGTTGTTGCTGATCTTCGATACTCCCTTGAATATGAAGCCTACCAGCAGTCCGTCAAGTGCTCGCGGTACAAAACGCTGTACAAATGCAAGGAATGGATTGATGTCTGCCAGTATCGCGCCCATTCCGCTGAGAACGCCTACTCCGTAACACTGGAGAAAGCTCAGAAGTCCGAATAAGGATCCGATGATGAGTCCACCTATCGGTCCAAGCGCTATGGCTGCGATCGCTATGGGTATGATGTTCAGTGTGATCGATAGCGGGCCGATCGCAAATGTTCCGTACGGCGTGAATGAGAATATCATCACTATTGCCGCCAGAAGTCCCAGTAGAACCAGTTCCTTTGTGCCAAATTTTGTTTTCATGTTTTTCCTCCTTGTTATTATTCCTCTTTCAAGGATACAATACAACGCCATTATTTTAGCATACATATCTCCTTTTGTCAATAGGCAGTACCATTTTGTAATAAATGGAAAAATTGAGTTATTATTTCTGGGAATATGTGAGAATTTCCAGTTTTTCATTGACAATACTGTTGAAAATTGTTATAATTGAATTAGATATATGAATAATTTGAGCCGCTCAGGCTCCATTAGGGACTTGGGAAGATACTGATTAATATGGAGGCTTATTTATGAAAAAGTTTTTGTCATCAGCGTTTTCTCTCTTGACTTCCATCTCTGTTTTATCTTCTGTCTGTTCTTTCAACTTCTCAGCTTTGGCTGTTGAATCTGGCGTGATCGATCTGTCAGATGAGGAACTGATTATCGGAGATCTTGACGAAATTGTGCTCGATATGCCTGATATGCCGGAAGCACTGGGCAATTTCAGGAACGACGCTTATAATTACGGATATGACCTTGACGCAAATAATTCTGCGGTTTATTCCGCTTTTGAAAAACTCGTCGACCCTTCCCTCGAACCTATTACCGTTAAACTGCCTGAACCCCTTACTTTTACCTCCTCTTCACGTACCTTCAATGATACCGAAAAGGAAGAGTTCTATAACCTCATCTTCAGCAACTGTAAGCCGGGTATGGACAGCGCTATGTTCGACCGCCCTGAGATCTTCTGGATCGATGACGGTATGATCAGCGTCAGCGTCGGCTCTATGCCGTATTCCCACAGCTGGGGCTCTAATATGTATAAGTTCACTATCGATAAGCTCATTATCACTCCCGCCGCTCTGCCGGCTTTTGAGTCCGTCGATCAGATCAATGAGTATAAGTCTCAACTCCTCAGGGAGGTCGCGGATTTCCCTATTTCCGGTAATACCCGCTACGAACAGCTGAAATCCATTCAGGATAATATCGCTATGCGTACCTTCTACGATACGGACGCTAAGTTCCGCTCTTCTGCTGTCGGTGCCCTCGTGGAGCCCGGCGTTGTCTGTGAGGGCTACTCCAAAGCCTTTAAGCTGATCTGCGACCGCATCGGGATTCCCTGTGTCTGCGTTTTCGGTAATTGGGATAAGGAAACCTCTATGGCTCATATGTGGAATTACGTTCTCATGGACGATAATAAATGGTACGCTATGGACGTTACCTGGGACGACTATGACGGCGATTACGGTCTCGATGTCGTTTACACCCACTTCCTCAAAGGCTCTGACAGCTTCTTCTCTAACCATACCCCTTCTGAGGACTATAACCTTACTTACTTCCAGTACCCTCCGCTTCAGAAGAAAAATTATAACGTCGCTGATGCTGTCCCTCTCTCTGATGCTCCGGTTCAGGAAACTACCACCGGTACTGCGGCTGTGACAACTACAACGACTACTACCACAACTGCCTCAACTACTACAACTAAAACTACTACGACTACTACTGCGACAACCGCTAAGCCTACAACTACCTCAACTACTGCTAAGACTACTACTTCAACTACCACCACAACAACTACTAAGGCTACAACTACGACAACCACAACTACTAAGGCTGCAACCACAACTACCGTGACTACTACCACTTCAACTACTACGACTGCTCCGCCCGTAACTGCTGTGACTACTTCTATCGCTCCTCCGGCTTCGCTCTACGGTGACCTCAATAAGGACGGCGTTATCAGTATCGCTGACCTCATTCTCTGCGTCAGCTCCGTTCACGGCGCTGTTCCCGCGGATCCTATATGCGACCTCAGTGAGGACGGCCACATCGGCGCTTTCGATGTCCTGCTTATGAAGATGATACTTATTCAGTCAGGTGATTCTAAATAATTATGCTAAAGGCTCCCTTTCGGGAGCCTTACTTTAGGCAACACCGCACAAAGAACGCCTGACGTCTTTGTACGGTATTGCCTTTATTTGTTGAATACCTTCTCGGCTATGATCTGCTTGTTGGTTTCAAAGTCTACCCTCAGCACTGACAGCCAGTCATTTCCGATCTGCGCGTTGTCCGGCGTATATGTGCCCTCCGCAGGTATTCTCACCTGCTCGATGTTGTAACGCGATGCTATCGGCGCTCTCAGTGATAACAGGTATAGCTTCAGCGTGTCCATGTTCGTGGTTACCTTCGGTACTACGTCACTCATTATCCCACTGATGTAGCTCGGCTTGAATGTCTTTGCCTTCGTGATGATCTTCGACAGTACCTCACGCTGACGCTGTGTGCGCTCAAAGTCTGCGTCGCCTATGTACCTGATACGCGCGTAGGATAACGCCTGCCTTCCGTCAAGATGCAGCTTACCTCCGCCTGATAACAGATCGTCCATCGGATCATGGCCTGTTATCGCGTTGACCTCCGCCTGCATGATCGTGTTGATCTCTCCGGCTTCTGCATCTGTTACGTCTACATCTATTCCGCCTACTGCATCGACTATCGCTGCAAATGACAGAAAGTTTACGGCTATATAATCATCTATCTTTACGTTGAAATTGCTCTCTATCGTGTCCATCAGCAGATCTGCTCCGCCGTATGCATACGCTGCGTTCAGCTTGTCCCAGCCGTAGTTGGGGATATTTACGTAGCAGTCACGCATGAACGATGTCAGCGTTATCTCGTTCTTTCGGCTGTTTATCGACATCAGCATCATAGTGTCAGATCGTCCCCGATCTTCAAGTGAGCGTCCGTCTGTGCCAAGCAGCAGTACACTGGTCACTCCTGCTGACTGGAGCGTTCCGGCTGTGCGGTTTCGTGCCCCTGTTTCTACGTAGTTCATCTTCTTTATCAGTATGAGCGACAGGCATGAGTACAGCGCAAATACTACGATGAACAGCGTCAGCAGTGTCGTGAACAGCTTGCCGAATATCCGCGAAAACAGTCCGCGGCGCTTCCTCTTTGCCGCCTTCGGCTTCTGACGCTTGTGCGGCGCTTGCGCAGAGTTTATCGGTCTGTTTGCCGGTCGCGGCGGCTGCGCAGGTCTGTATGGCTGCTGCGGTGGTCGGTTGTACTGCGGCTGTGCCCCGTAATTAGGCTGAGGAGCACCGTTGTACTGCGGCTGTGCCCCGTAGTTATGCTGAGGAGCACCGTTATACTGCGGCTGTGCTCCGTAGTTAGGCTGAGGTGCGCCGTTATACTGCGGCTGAGCTCCGTAGTTAGGCTGAGGAGCGCCGTTGTACTGCGGCTGAGCTCCGTAGTTAGGCTGTGGAGCACCGTTATACTGCGGTTGAACTCCGTAATTAGGCTGAGGTGCACCGTTGTACTGCGGCTGAGCTCCGTAGTTAGGCTGTGGAGCACCGTTGTACTGCGGCTGAGCTCCGTAGTTAGGCTGAGGAGCACCGTTATACTGCGGCTGTGCCCCGTAGTTAGGCTGTGGAGCTCCGTTGTACTGCGGCTGTGCCCCGTAATTCGGCCGCGGTGTATTGTTCTGAGCCGGCGGTACTGCACTTTCATGCGCCGGTGTACTGCTCTGTGGCTTCTTTAGTCCCGCTGCCTCCGGATTTATGAACATCGTTGTCTCGTTATCTGTATTGTTCTGCTCCTTGCGGCGCAGCTTTCGCAGATGATTCTCGGACATCGCTTTCTCCTTTCTTTCTCTTTGACCCATAAAAGCCTGTTCAGATCACTGGCTTTCACTCAGTTTCTGAACAGGCTTCGTAAGTCAGGTCGCTTTTCCTTTATTTCAGCTTTTTCATGCTTACCGCTAAATATGTCACCGCGGTGATTATCAGATTGTATATCACGACCGCTGACGCTGACATATATGTGTAGTTTATCTCAAATGCCTTCGACATTATCATCAGCAGGCAGAGTCCGAATCCAAGCAGTATCGATACCGTCTGCACTATCAGTCCGATTATCGCCGCCTTGTGTACTGCCTTCGTGCCCAGCAGCAGCTGCGCCATTGAGCTGAATTTTCCCGTACAAGCCATCGATGCACTCATTCGGACTGACTTCTTCGTCTCTTCGTCAAAGTCTGCGTGGAGCCGCTTTGGCAGTATCTTTACCATCTCTTCCGGTATGCCAAAGGTCTCGGACATCATCTTCGCTGTTATATACGGGTCTACACTCTTGACTATCATATATACCTTGTTACGGCACAGCCTACGTGACCAGCGCTTTACTCCGCTGTCTGCCACCAGCTCTACCATGAACATCGCTGCTACATTGCCCGATATGGACAGGTACAGCGGTATCTGTCTGCCTTCGATGTACTCTGCTTCCTTCGCTTTGTTCGGAAGTCCTTCTATGTTGTGGCTGTTCATCAGCTCACGGCTGCCAAGCAGTACCCGGCGGTTCTTTATCCAGCCGCATACGCCCATGTCTTCCTCAAATGTGAAGTTCTCCACCGGGTAGAGTATGTCCTCCTTGCCAGGTATCACCATGTCACTGAATAACCGGCGCATTATACTGCCTGAATGATTCGCAAGGCTCGATGCCTCCAGCAGCGCTTCGTCCAGCTTCGTGTTCGAGAATACCTTGATTCCGCCCATTCTTACTGTTCCTTCAGGGAAGAATGTGTCTGCACTTACCAGCACTGAGTTGGCATCGTACAGGTCGTCTACGCTCTGGTAGCCAAGCATTATTCCTTTGTTCCTCAAGGTCTGCCGCGATACCTTCTCCAGCGGTATGTTGCATACGAACGGCATCGATACGCACGAGGTCGCACATATCAGCAGACTGAATATCGACATTCCAAAAGCTGCTGCATCCAGCGAGAACAGCGTCCGCATACGGAAAAATGTCAGGAATACCGATACAAGTATCGATGCGATCAGACATATCGGCGTCGCCTTGCGGCAATAGCTGTCGGTTATGTCCGATGAGTAGGTGTAACGCAGGAAGTCCGTCAGGAAGTCCGTGCGGCGCATTGCTGCAAGTATCGGGAAATCACCAAGTGTTCCGCGAGTCAGCCGCTCTGCACGCTCTTCGTCCTTGACATAGACTACGGCATGACGGTCAAATTCCTTCGACGCAAAGTGGAAGTTGCGGTCTGCACGGCGCAGTATCAGCAGCTTTCCTATCGCATTCGTCAGCAATGACAGTATTCCTACCGGCATATATATGTGTATCGTTTCAGCTTTCGCCATGTCTGTACGGAAAAATGCCGTCAGTATCGCAAGAATACAAGCTATGACCGTTACTGCTGTCATGGAGTCGCTGTCTGCTTTCATCGACAGCAGATTCTTTACGCCCTTCGTTATGACCGGTATCGATGTGGCTACTGCTAATGCTCCAAGCAGCAGGTGCGCTATCAGGTAGCTCACTATGTGCTCACGGCTAAGCAGTGAGAATATCGGCAGTCCGAACTGGCTGCATAGTGTGATGTACAGGCTCAGAAACGCTGTCAGCGCAAGTGTTGCAACTCGTGTGGTCAGTACGTTTTTCAGCTCGTAGATGTCCCTTCCGACGTCCTCTACGTCGCCGTAGTAGTTGAAGTCTACCATGCGCTTAGTGCGCTTGCGGTGGGTGTTCACCTCTACGTATTCGTCCGTATCCTGCCTGATGTGTACGTCAAGATTCTCCGCGCCCATTGCCTGCTTCGCACTGAGGTCTATGCTGGTCTTGTCGGCACGGGGCGCGCTCTCGACCGGCTTTGCTGCCTCAACTGCGGCAGGTGAGGGGACTATGTCCGTGATCGCCTTCTTGCCCTCCGGACTTTCGTATTCGCTGATTATTTCGTGACGAGTCCGCTTTCGCTTGTTCATCTTCGGGGGAGTATACATATACTCTCCGTTGGGCGTCTCTTTCTTGTATGTATAGTTACGCTCTCCACGTTTGCGGCGCGTTTTCTTCGATTTCTTCAGCTTTTCAGCTTCCTTTGCACGGGTAGAGTCTGCCATGCGCCTTATCTTGGCGGCTCCGGTCTGTATTGCGCTGTCTATGGGCGCTTTCGGTGGCTCCTCCGGCGGCTTTACTTCACTTATGCCTTCCGGACTTACTACACCTACCTTGTTTCGCGCCGGATCCGGCTCCTTTACTTCCTTTACTGCTTCCTTCTCGGCAGCAGGTGCGTCAAACAGCTCGTTCCTTTCGTGGGATACCGGTCTGCGCTGCGGCGGCGGAGGCGGCTGCAGCACCGGGTCGGGCAGTGTCGTGTTGATTATCTTCTGTGCATCTATTCTGCCCACGTGCGGATTGTTATCTTCTGTATCCGGAGAATACTCGTCCAGAATATCCTCCAGAGAAAGCTTCTGATCGGGCATGGGTCCTCCTTATCCTTTTGTGCTTCTCTGCCTGAGTACCTCGTACATGAAGATACCTGCGGCTACTGAGGCGTTTAGTGAGTTTATCTTTCCAAGCATCGGCAGCTTTACCATGAAATCACATTTCTTCTGTATCAGTCTGCTTATTCCAAAACCCTCGGAGCCGATGACAAGTCCGCAGCTCCCTGTGAAGTCTGTGCTCGTATAGTCGCTTCCGCTGGCATCTGTTCCGTATATCCATACCCCACGCTCCTTCAGCTCATCAATAGCTGAGGCAAGGTTGGATACACGCGCTACCGGTACGTAGCTTGCTGCTCCGGCTGATGTCTTGTGGACCGTTGCATTAAGACTCGCACTCCGGCGCTTCGGGATTATTACTCCGTCTGCTCCCGATGTCTCGGCTGTTCTGATTATCGCGCCAAGATTGTGCGGATCCTCTATTTCGTCACATATGATTATGAACGGCGGTGTGCCTTTCTTCGCTGATACCTCAAGTATCTCCTCTACGGTCACGTATTCTGCACACGCTCCCACTGCTACTACGCCCTGATGGGAGGCTCCTCCGGATAACTGGCTCAGCTTCTTGTCCTGGGCATCTTTCACTACTATGCCCTTCTCACGGGCAAGACGGCGTATCAGTCCAAGACTTCCGCCGTTGCCGTCAATATATATCGTATCTATCGCGGCGCCGGATTTCAGCGCCTCTGTTACCGGATTGCGGCCGCAGATGATGTCTCCGCCGCTTTCCATGTTCGTGTTTTTGTTGTCCATATAGATCAATGGGGTCGTACCCCGCTCCTTAGCTTTGTTTTTTCCGCCCGTAAAGACGTACAGTATATATTATAGCATTTATTTTTCTAAATTACAAGTACTTTTATCAAGGTATATTATTCCGGCTGTATTTCTATGACAGAAAGCTCCGGACGGTTGAATATGCGCGGTATGAATATCATTCGCATCGGACGGGCAAGTCCGCGGCTGATTATCAGTGTCGCTGCCCCGTAACTGTACATTCCGTTGGTGCGCTCCGGAAATAAGCCCTGATCCGGTGCGTAGAGTCCCTGTTCAAGTATCACCGGCAGCCTCCACTGTCCGCCGTGGGCGTGTCCGGACAGTACTATGTCAAAGCTCCTGCCATACTCTGCGGCAAGAGCTGTTATGTCGTCCATCTGCTCCGGCTTGTGGTTGAGCAGTATGTTTATACAGCCGGTGTCAAGGGTGTCGTAGCAGTTTTCAAGCTGAGTGCCGTTTATGCCGTACTCTAAGGTGTCCTCTATGCCGTATACCCTCACCTTGCTGCCTTTTATGTCTGTTTCAGTGTATGTTCCGGTCAGCGGCGGTATGCCAAGTGCGGACGCTTTTTCCCAGAACTCCTTGCGGTCAGAACGCATCTGCTCGTGATTTCCGGCGGCATATGCACAGGGATAGCTCTCCTTTACAAGCTCCATCAGCGTCAGGGCGTTGTCATAGCCTCCGAACATATCGATAACATCTCCACCAAACAGTACCATGTCCGGTTCCGCTGACTGTATCGCTTCCCATATCTCCGACTGGTCGCTGCCGCCGTATGTGCAGTTGTGCAGGTCAGAGATGAATACTATCCTGACCGGCTCCGTGACCTTCTCCGAATGGACTGTGTAGTTCTCTATCTTCAGCCAGTATCCCCATATCTCAAGCAGTACTATTATCAGCAGCGCTGCACCTGTGACAATCAGCCTTTTTTTCAGCTTGCTCATTACTGCCCTCTTTCTGATATAATGTCTATCATTTCCCCTACGTTCTTCATGCCCGATACTTCACGCATCTTGAAGCGCATGGAGAATTCGTCCTCTATCGCTCCGATAAGGTTGATGTGCTCGATGCTGTCCCAGTCCTCAATGTCTGCGGAGGTCGTCTCTTCACTGACACTGAGCTCCGGATCGTCAAATATGTCGCGGAATACTCCGTTGAGTCTCTCTTTTATCTCTGTCTTATCCATGTATTGTCTCCTTTTCATTCACTCGTATTACGTGGTTCTTGTCTTCGTAGCTGTCAAGGTCAAGGCTCCATACCGAACTGCCGTTCTCTGAACGATTCAGCAGCGTGAAGCCGAAATCTCCGTAAAGCTGCGCTACCATGTCATTCTTCGCTGTCCTGTAATAGTATCCCATTATCCGCGTGATGCCCCGCCTCCGGCACTGTTTTGCCAGTGCGTCCAGCATCGCGTATTCCATGTCACGCTTCAGTACGCGGCAGCTCATCAGCCATAGCTCGATGTGCAGCGTCTCTCCCTGACATTTGCCGATAACTATGGATACTATCCCGTTATCTCCGAATTTGTCCGTAAGCCGTCCGCACAGCCTTATCCTGTCCGCCGACCGGCTCACTTCTTCCATTTCCTTCTCTGTGTATCGCCGCGTTGTCAGGTTGAACTGGTTGCTCTTGTTCGTCAGCTGCGTTATCCGCGGCAGGTATACCGGACTGAAATCATGTATCTCTGCATACATCTCCAGACTGAGCAGATAGTCCGTGTAGTTCGTGTACTTCTGCTGCTGTGCCTGACGCTGCGCATTGGCGGCATACATCGCTGTGCGGTCAAGGTCGTCGCCGGATATGCTCACTGTCTCAAAACAGCCGCTCCGCGACAGCCGGTACATCGTGTCCTTCACCGATGATGCCGTTACGGTGTATACTCCCGGCAGCTGCGCCTCAACTATGGCGCACTCCGCCGGATTATCGTCTACGAATACAAAGCTCTCCGGCAGCAGTCCAAGCTCCTGCGCAGTCTCTGCTATATTCCTGTCCTTGCTGTTCCAGTTTGCCTTGATGGATACGAAATCCTCCGGACGCAGTACTCCGCTGGGATGCTCAAGCCCCAGCAGCGCATTCTCTTCGTCGTTCTTCGAGCATACCGTCAGCAGTACTCCGCAGCTCTTGTACTCCTTCAGCCAGCTTTGCAGCATGGTGTAGGATTCGCCTTCTGCCGTCTCTTCACCTATCTCTATGCCCTCCTGTCCGTCGTCTCCGATGACTCCGCCCCATATCGTATTGTCCAGATCAAGGGCAACTGCCTTGCGGCTGCGCCCGTATATCGCACGTATTATGCAGGCTATACTGTACGACAGGTCAGGTATTACGTCTATGTTCATGGCGTATTTGTACAGGAACCAGCTGTCCTGATCGTGCCACTTCTCCAGTCCCAGTGCGGCGGAAAGATAGCTGATGTCGTTGATGTAAAAGCCGTTGTTCCGGCGGGCGTAGTCCGACAGCATCACGTTCAGCCGGCTTATGAATGCTGCCTTTCCTGTCACTCCCCAGCCGTCATAGCTGCCTGTGTGCCGGTACAGCGGGAGCTCAAAATTGTTCTGTATTATCGGTACGCTGAATCGCTTCGTCAGTTCATACCATACCTGCCGGAATATCCCGAACTGCTCCTCAAGACGGTGCTGCACCTCTTCCGCGTCCATGCCCGGATCGTCCGGCAGAAGAGTGAGATTGCAAGATGTGGTGTGTATGTATATCAGGTCCGGCGAGAACGCTTCAAGGCTCTCTTCGCCGAATACTGCGTCCTCGTAGAACCGGTTGTACTCCGACTGCCAGAACTCCGGCTCTATCCCTGAGTCCAGCAGGAACAGCTCCAGCGCTGATACTACGTCGTTGGTCGTGGAGCCGCCAAGTACCGCCACCTTTATGTGTATGCGGCTGGTGTCTTCTGCAAGCAGCTGCTTCTTTATCGCTCTCCGGCACCGCATTATCTGCCTGCCGTCAAATGGAAATTCAAGCTCTTTCATTTTTTATCACCTGCGTATATTGTTACGGATACACAGCCTGTTATCGCCTACTGCTGAAAAACTGCACATCGCAAATAACAGGTCTGTGGTGTTGCGGTCTTTTATGAACTGTATTGCGTCAGGTCGGAAATATCTTATGTCACAGAGGAATATGTCCTGGAATGAGCCTGTGAGCATGGACGGCAGCGCGTTTCCGTAGCTGTCCTTGAATATGACAAGCGTCCTTCCGTTCTCACAGCTTGTGTGTATGTGCGTTATCGTCTCGTCTGAGCCGAATACCATGTAGTACGACGAGGACAGCATATTGAAGGGGTCCAGCAGCAGCGGCTCATCACGGTGATTGGTGAAGTCTGTGTCGTAGCGGGTCACCGATACTGCGTTTTTCGTGGTATAATAGGTGAACTCCTCCGGATTGTTTATCAGTTCCGCCGACTGCGTGTAGCCGTACAGCGTGCCTACGTAGCCTGTCAGTGTGCGCTTGTCATAGTTCGTAAGCGGATCAAAGGGTACTCCTGCTGCTTTCGCAAATGCCTCCGCTGCGTAGTAGGCTCCAAGATGCTGCCAGTGATGGTCTGTGCGGGAGTATATCGGCTCGTCCTTGTGCTTCTCCAGTGCGCTGTATGCGTCTACCGGCGTTACTCCGTCAAGTGCCTCTGCTATGCGGTCAAAGTCCGCCTTCTCACTGGCACACAGACTGCTGAAACGCTCCGGCATATAGTACGAGCAGCTGGTCGGCAGTACCATTGAGTATACCCTCACTCCGTCCCCAAGCAGACGGTGATACTCGCTTACTATGTCAGCGTATTCCAGCTCTCTGCCCCAGCCGCCGCCGTATAGCATCATTCCACGCTTGTTGGCTACTACGATGTTGTTCGTTACCTCTCCGTCATTCTGTACCGGCTCTGTTGTGGGCGGCTCTGTGGGTGCGGCAGTCGTTGCTGTAGCTGCGGCAGGTGCTTCCGTTGCGGCAGCTGTGGTCTGTACCGGTGCTTCTGTGGGTGCAGGAGGCTCCGGTGCCTTGCCGTATATCGTTACGTCGTCCTCTCCGTAGCCTATGCCCTTCAGCGGCAGCAGCTTCGATGCTATCAGCTTCTTGTAGCGGCTGCGGTAGGGGACTGTGTCATTGTAATACCGCGTGAGCGCTGCGGTGTATTCTCCGCTGAGATATGACTCTATGCTGAACTCCGGAAACCGCGCAAGATTGCGGTTCTCTTCTCCGGATACCGTGTCACGCCGCAGAAACAGCAGATAACAGGATCCTGTGAACAGTATCCACGCGATCAGTATTATGTTTATCAGCGCGATCACATTGCGCCTTATCCTGACTTTTCCGCTATCTCTCCTGTCTGCCATACGGTCATCTCCCTCCTGTCAGAAACGGAAGTATAAAAACGGTTGGTTTGTTGCGTTTACAAGGATTATGCTGCTGACTGCAAGCAGTAATGCTGATGCTGCGGCTCCTGCGATGTTCACTGCGTCAGCTGCCGCTTCTCTGCGCTCTGCTGCCTTGCGGATCCACTTTATTATCGGGAAG
Organism: Ruminococcus flavefaciens; assembly: GCA_902796065.1. GTDB lineage: Bacteria > Bacillota > Clostridia > Oscillospirales > Ruminococcaceae > Ruminococcus > Ruminococcus flavefaciens_X. The sequence goes on along the minus strand of CADBNS010000065.1, from coordinate 3,493 downwards.
GTGCATACCAGTGCTGCCAGTATCAGCCAGATGTTGTTCATCAGAAGCAGCTTGTCAGGCAGCGTTATCAGTCCGCCGTTCATGCCGGTGAGTGCGCGGAAAAACTCACCAAGTGAGCTTATATCCGTAAAGTAGAATATCCCGAAGCCGATGATTATGACCAGCTTGCTGTAGATGTGCCGCAGCACCGGATTGATCCCCTTGATGCGCTTCTTTCCTATCTTCGTTTCGATCATTACGAATAAGCCGTAGTATAGTCCCCATATCACGAAATTCCACGATGGTCCGTGCCAGATGCCTGTGCAGAGCCATACCAGCAGCAGTCCGCCGTATTTGCGGCGCTTGCCGAATATCGGCACATACAACAGGTAGTCACGGAAAAATGTGCCCAGTGATATGTGCCAGCGCTGCCAGAATTCCGTTATATCGCGGCACATGAATGGGTGGTCAAAGTTCTCGTCAAAGTGAAAGCCGAATATTCTGCCCATGCCGATCGCCATGTCGGAATAGCCGGAAAAATCAAAGTATATCTGCAATCCGTACAACACTGCACCTATCCATGCTCCGGCTGCCGATGAATGACTGATGTCTCCCATGAGCTGCGGAACGATCGTGCTCAGCTGATCCGCTATCAGCACCTTCTTCGCTATGCCAAGTATGGTACGGTCAAGTCCGTAGGCTATGTCCGGCAGCGTTGTGCGGCGCTCGTCTATCTCACGCTCAATTGTGCTGTAGCGCACTATGGGTCCGGCTATGAGCTGCGGGAACATACTTATGTACAGCAGGAACTTCTTGAAGCTTTTCTGCGGTCTGACCACCTCCCACCGCACATCGATGATGTAGGAAATGGTCTGGAAGGTGTAAAAGCTGATGCCTATGGGCAGCCGTATGTCCGGTACGGGTATTGCACACGAGAAAACGGCGTTGATATTTTCTGCGATGAAACCGCTGTACTTGAATATCCCAAGCATGAGAAGGTCGAATACTACCGCCGTCACCGACGCTGCCTTCTCTCCGGCACCTCCGCGGTACCGGTCGGTGAGTATGCCGGCTGTATAGTTCACCGCCGCGCTCAGCAGCATCAGTACTATATATACCGGCTCTCCCCATGCATAGAATATAAGCGAAAATATTATCAACACCGTATTTTTTAGTTTTATCCCTCTTACCAGCGAGTATGTGAGCAGACATACCGGCAGGAACAGGTATATGAAGAAAAGCTCTGTAAAAACCATTTTTGTATTATCTTCTTTCTTTCTTGCGGGATATCTTGTCCTGATACATCAGCTCGTCTGCAAGATCAAGCATCTCGTCCAGCGTACAGGTTTCGTCCGGCTTCGCTGTGTAACAGCCAAGACTCGCCGTCAGCTCATATGGCTTTCCGGCACTTCGGTTGTACTCGGTCAGGTATTCCCTGAAACGCCGGCGGAACCCCATGAAGTAGTCTGTCTCACTGCCGTCAGGTATGAATGCTGCTACCGCAAATTCGTCTCCGCCGAACCGGGAGCATATCTCCCCACGCAGCGAACTGCTCAGCAATGCCCTGCCTACTGCCGATATTGCGTAGTCTCCGTCACTGTGACCGTACTGGTCGTTTATCTTTTTCAGTCCGTCAAGATCTACTGACATTACTGCTGCTGTTACGTTCTTTCCGCGCCTGCTCTTCAGCTTCTTCGCAAATTCTGCGTAGAATCCGCGTCTGTTCAGAAGACCTGTGGTGTAGTCGCGGTGTGATAGCCGCTCAAGCTCCTTGTTTGCATCGAGCAGCTGCTCGTTTATGGCGTTCATGCGCAGTCTGCCGTTGAGATTGCCAAGCGATGCGTCTATCGCACTCATCAGTGAGTGCATTTTCTCATATTCGTCAAAGTCTATTTTCGGCTGGAATATGCAGTATCCCAGCACGTTATCAAGAAAGTGCGCACAGCATACCACTATGGGCTCTGTATGTACTGTAAGCAGGTTCAGCTCGGGTATCAGCTGCTCGCGGGGTATGTCACAGGGCGACTGGGGTTCCCAGAAGTATCGGTGATACAGCACCTTCATCGTGTCACTGAACGGCTTGTTCCCGCGGTGTGATGCTCCGTAGTCCGGAGGGTCAAGGACGTTGTCGTTGACCACGAATACACTGGTCGGAAACTGGAACTTATTTATAAGTATCGAGGGAAGCTCTCTTATGTCGGACATCTTCGACATCGATGACTGGAGACTGCACATGAGATCTTGCCTGTATGATGCGTTTTTCAGTCTTCCAAGCATTCCTTTGATTATGTCGTTTACGTACTCCGCTTCTACCGGACGGCAGCCGCAGGACTGCGATAATACTATGTGGAAGCCTATCTTGAACGGTCCCGTTACCTCTGCTCCGCGGTCCAGCCGCATTACCGAGTTTATCATCACCCTGCCCATGCGGTCGTAGTCCGGACGGCAGGTGGTTATGTGTGGAACATGGAAGAATGCGTGAGAAAGTCCGTCAAATCCGGTCACTATGCAGTCACGGGGGATGGTGTAGCCTCTGTTTTCAAGATAGTCGCAGACTGACAGCGCCATGCTGTCATTTGCGCAGATTATCGCGTCGGGAAGCGGTCTTTTCTCCTTCTCGAACCAGTTCCTTACTGTGTCTACTGCCGGCCCTTCCCAGAAATCACCGTAGCCGACCATGTCCGGCGCATATGAAATGCCGTTTTCCTCCAGTGCGCTGCGGAATGCGTCGATACGCTCCTCCGAGAACCTGTTGTCACGAGGCCCTGCTATCATCATCAGATTTCGGGCTTCGTGCTCCCTTATGACATGACGGCAGAGATCTCCGAACGCCTTGCCATAGTCGAACGAAAAGCTGATACAGCCCTCTATCTGGCTGTCTACTGTGAATACCGGTATGTCACGGCTCAGTGCGCCGCTTATCATCAGGTTTATCGCTCTCTTGTCATATATGCACCCCGGCATTACTATCAGCGCCGAAAGTATATCGTATGGTATCAGCCGGAATACCGCAGCTTCGCCTTTACTGTTAGGATCTTCTGGATCGAAAAGGTCGTTGCAGGCATTGAATATCAGCAGACGGTAGTTGTTCCGGCAGGCATATAGGTTCAGTGATTTGATGAGATTGAATCGGTCTTCGTTGTGGATCGCTGACAGGCAGACGCCTATCAGGCGGGGACTCTCGTGCATTGATATTCACCTCCTGTATGGTCATACATAATTAGTAATATTATATCATAAATTGTTATAAATGTAAAGGGCGTGTGGCGAATATAGTACTATTTTGTCTGAACAGGAGCCATTTGTGCATAGAAAAAGGAGAGACGCTCTGTCTCTCCTGAATTTAGAACCTGTCCATATAGGGTGAATGTACGGATTTTCAGTCATAATTTTGTCGGTGACAAGGCAAAAATCCGCCGACGGGCTGTCGCCCTTCAAGGATTTTTAAGGCAATACCGCACAGAACTTGTGCTGAAGATGCGCCGACAGATTTTTCGTCAGATTGTATAGAAAT
>CADBNS010000064.1 GCA_902796065.1 Ruminococcus flavefaciens | reverse complement strand
CCTTTTTCTCTGAGGAACTCGATAGCCTTGTCCATATCGCCATCGTTTTCTTCGAGAGCCTTTTTACAGTCCATCATACCAACGCCAGTGGACTTCATAAGTTCTTTAATTTCAGCAACGGATACCTTACCCATTGTAAATACCTCCTATAGCAAAAATGAATTAAATCTGCAAAAACCCGAAAATTAATTCGGGTTTTCGCGTAACGGTCAGCCGGAAGGACCGGCAAAATATCATGTATAGAGATTACTCAGCGTCAGCTGTAGCCTCAGCAGTCTCCTCAGCGGGAGCCTCTTCAGCCTGAGTAGCGTCGTCGCCCTGTCTGCCCTCGATGATAGCATTAGCGATAGAGCCGGCGATGAGCTTAACAGCGCGGATAGCGTCGTCGTTACCTGGGATAACGTAATCGACCTCATCAGGATCGCAGTTAGTATCAACGATAGCAACGATCGGGATATTGAGCTTCTTAGCCTCAGCAACAGCGATCTTTTCCTTACGTGGGTCAACGATGAAGAGAGCAGCAGGGAGCTTCTTCATAGTCTTGATACCGCCGAGGAACTTTTCGAGCTTTTCGATCTCGAGGTTGAGCTTAACAACTTCCTTCTTAGGGAGAAGAGCGAAAGTGCCGTCCTCTTCCATAGTGTGGAGCTGCTCGAGTCTCTTTATTCTTGTCTGGATAGTCTTGAAGTTAGTGAGCATACCGCCGAGCCATCTTGCGTTAACGTAGTGAGCGCCAGCGCGTGTAGCCTCTTCCTTAACGGAATCGCCAGCCTGCTTCTTAGTACCAACGAAGAGAACCTCGCCGCCCTGAGCTGAGAGGTCGTGAACGAAGTTATAAGCCTCTTCGAGCTTCTTAACTGTCTTCTGAAGGTCGATGATGTAGATTCCGTTTCTCTCAGTGAAGATATACGGAGCCATTTTTGGGTTCCAGCGTCTTGTCTGGTGTCCGAAGTGAACGCCTGCCTCAAGAAGCTGTTTCATTGAAACTACTGCCATTGTGTAGTCCTCCTTAAAAATTGGTTAATATAATCCTCCGAACGGCTTGACTCACGGACAACGACCCGAATGGGGCGCACCAACCCGTAAAAGCGCATTCGTGCGAATTGCTTTACTATTATAACACAAAAAGCGGCGGACCGCAAGTATTTTGAAGTCCGCCGCGAAACGATTTTTGTATATATTTTCCTGGCTTTTTTGGTAACTTTAACGAATCATGCTTTGCGCTGATAAAAAAAGCAAAGCAGCAGAAAACGTGTTATTTCCCGAAGAAAAAGAATTCCGCAGGAGAATCCGTACCGCCGGAAGAGGAGTAAGCGTAGTAAGAGAGAACTGTGGAAGCGTCATTAGCATCGATGATATTATTCTCATTGATCTCGCATTTGAGGTACTGAACTCTTGTGAAATTAGATTTATTGCCGGTAGACTGGACAGCGTACTCATTGAGCACATCGGTAGCATCTCCGGCATCGACGATACCGTCGCTGTTGACATCGCCGTAAGCGTAATCGAACTCCACGAACGGGACATTATTTGCCTTCGCATATTTTTCAGCCTCAGAGCCGGGCGTACCGAAAATGCACACATCTCCGCTGCGGATATACTCTGAATTGACCATATTATAGCCGAAAGCGTTGTGGTCGATCTTAGTAACGGAAGGCGGAATTACGACGTCTTTCAGATTGATGGCATTAAGACCCGCCTCGAAGCTGATCTCCTTAGTGCCCTCCATAAAGCGGACCGTAGTGAGATCGCGCATATTCTGGAAGATATTATTGGGGATCTTTTCGACGCTTCCGGGGAAGTTCATAGCTTTAATGGTATTGCAGAGCTGAAACGCATATTCGCCGATATATTTCAGATTTCTGTTCATTTTAACGTGTTCCAGGAACTGGCATTGCGTGAAAGCAAAAGCATCGAGTGTCTCCAGATTTTTTGGGAAAGCGATGTACTTGAACTCATAGGATCTCACGAGCACATTTTCTCCGATCCTTACCATAGTATCGGGAAGAATGACCTCTTCCAGCCAAGGGCAGCCCTTCAGGCTGTAGCCTTCCAGCATCTTTACGGGAAGTCCGTTGAATTCCGCCGGTATTTCCAGTATTTTAGCCTCGCCGGTATATCGGGAATAACGGATAAAATCGTCCTCGGGGTACTTAGAGTATTCGTTATCGCCGTCCACGAAGACTTCCGGCTCCGGAACGGTAGGCAGCTGACTATGGTCAAAGGGCTCGATAGCGCTTATTTCAGCCGGAACTGCGGGTATTGCTGCAATTGCAGCCAATGCAAGTGCCGTTCCTGCAATAGTCCGGATCAGCTTACTTTTCATCATCGTCCCTCTTCTTTTTTGCGAGCACAGTAGTAAAAATAAGTGCTGCCGCAGCTATAACTGCAACGATTATAAGTATCTTTGCCGGGAAAGTATCTCCTGTGTTCGGTACTGCAGCTGCAACTGTAGCTAAAGCGTATATTAAGTCTGACATAAAATGACCTCCTGCTGGATTATTATTAATATGTGCCGAAGCACTTTTTCACATATTGTATCACATACAGACGGATTTGTCAAATCCATTTCCGCAGCTCCGCCGGTTTTCACAATTTTCACAATTCTTTCAGAAAACTATCACAAAAATCCGGAGCAGCTGACTGTCCGGCTGCTCCGGTATCTGATCATCAGAAACGGAAGTCACGTTTTCCGTCGTTCTTTATCTCTCTGAGGTATTCGATAGCTCTTGCGCGACGTTTCGGGTCAGGAACTTTCTGTATCTCACGCTGGATAAGTGCCTCTCCGACTGCTCTTGTTTCCGGAGAAGCATAGTCTGTGAGGTACTCCTGAAGGGTCATGAGTGCATTCGGGTGGCAGCAGTTCTGTATCTGTCCGACCTTGCAAAGCGCCATAAACCGGTCTCCGGTACGTCCCTCGCGATAGCAGGCTGTGCAGAATGATGGGATATATCCTCCGTCCATGAGCCACTTGACTACCTCGTCCAGTGAGCGCTGATCGGATACGTCGAACTGCTCTGTATCGTGCGGTCTTTCGTCTGCGGAATAGCCTGCATAGCCTCCCACTGATGTCCTCGATCCGCCGGAGATCTGGGATATTCCCAGTCCCAGCACCTTGTCGCGGCAGGTCTCGTTCTCTCGGGTGGATATTATCATTCCTGTGTACGGTACCGCTATCCTGATACAGGCAATTATCTTCGCAAATGTATCGTCATCAATGCCATTATCAAATACTGTGGGGTCTATATCACTTGCCCTCTTTACACGCGGTACGCTTATTGTGTGCGGTCCTACGCCGTGTACAGCCTCAAGATGCTCGGCGTGCATGAGAAGTCCCGCAAACTCATACCTGTACAGGTCAAGTCCGAAAAGTACGCCAAGTCCTACGTCGTCTATTCCGCCTTCCATAGCTCTGTCCATCGCTTCTGTGTGGTATGCGTAGTTGTGCTTGGGTCCAGCCGGATGCAGCTTCTCATAACTCTCCTTGTGATAGGTCTCCTGGAACAGTATATACGTTCCGATGCCTGCATCACGCAGCTTGCGGTAGTTCTCGACCGTAGTCGCAGCTATGTTTACATTTACTCTGCGTATCGCTCCGTTCTTGTGCTTGATGGAATATATCGTATCTATACATTCCAGTATATACTCTATCGGATTGTTTACAGGGTCCTCACCTGCTTCAATTGCAAGTCTCTTGTGTCCCATGTCCTGAAGCGCGATTACCTCCTGACGTACTTCCTCCTGCGTCAGCTTCTTTCGCGGTATCTCCTTGTTCTGTATGTGATACGGACAGTATACGCACTTGTTTACACAGTAATTCGACAAATACAGCGGCGCAAACATTACTATCCTGTCTCCGTAGAACGCTTCCTTTATCTCACGGGCAAGCGCATATATCTTCTCCGTCATCTCAGGCAGATCACAGGCAAGCAGTACACTCGCCTCACGATGCGTCAGTCCGGAACATTCTACTCCCCTGCCCGTCTTCTTTGGTCTCGCTTTCTCAAGCAGCGCCTCTATCAGCTCCTTGTTGTGCTTGTTCTGCTCCGCATACTCCAGCGTCGCCTTTATCTCTTCATCATTTATGAATTCCTCTGCCTTCAGAGACTTTACATCATACATTTTTTCTTTTCCTCCATTATCTTTCATTTCTTCGATATTGCCGCCTTTACCGATACGCCGCCTATCTGTCCAAGCCGCCCCGTAAGACTGCTTATCTTGTCCGGTGACGCATCTACTGCTACCGATATGAGCGATATGCTACGCTCCCTGTACGGAAGACCCATGCGCCCGATTATCATTTCATTGTGCTCGTGCAAAACCGCATTCACCTCCGGTACCGCACTCTGCTCATCAATGACTATCGCTACCACTGCTATCCGCTTCTCTTCCATCTCTTCGCCCTCCTTCCGGCTTTTTCCGCCGCAAGTACCTTCACGCATACCACGCTCTGAGCTAACACTACTATTGCTCCCCCAACTAAACTTTGCCAACCAATGCTCAACATAAAGAAAATATATCTGCGTCAGAAAAACTTGATAAATTCCTTCCTGACTTCGCCTTTCTGGCAAAGTTTAATTGGGGGAGCAATACAATTATACACCGAAAGGCAGAAGAAGTAAAGAAAAGAAATTGTAACCGTTTAGTAACTTTTAATTTGCAAAATGTCTTGTAAAATTAAGATGTTCATGGTATAATAATTCTATATGGATTATTAAGGTTTCAGACATACTTTTCAGTGACTATTTTTTCTGTATTACGAACTGTCTGCCGTCCGGCAGCTTTGCGCTGAGAAGTGAGGGTCTGCGTTTCCGGAGGTCAAGATGAAGGAACTTTTTTCAAATATATGGACAAAACGTGTTTTTTCAGTCATAGGCGCGTTGTACGTGGTATGCGTGTGCCGCCTGTGCTACTATTCTATATTCTTTGATATACATATCTCGCAGCGGTTCCCGGTATGTATGCTGGTGTCAGGCATATCGCTCATCGCACTGATGATAATGCTGTATACACGCAAGCAGGTGCTCACAAGACTGGGCAGCTTTATAATTCTTCCGGCTATGCTTCCGGTCGTGCTGCTGTACTTCGGTGAGTGGGAACTGATAGTCCCCATCATTATCACCGGCGTACTGATACTGCTCCTTTCCGGATCGGGTGAGGGCGCAAAGACCGCACTGGGTACTCTGGTGCTCCTGATGTACATTTTCGGAGCTCTGGGCTACTTCCTCTATACCTCGTTCTTTGTATCCTCTGCAAAGCAGACGGTCATTCAGCAGAATGTTTCACCGTCCGGCAAGTACAGATACCGCATCGTCAATACTGAGGACAGCTCCAACGGCAGCACAGCGGTATACGTAGAGCCTAATGATGCAGATGTGGAGTACCCATATGTAAGATTCACTCTTAAAAACATAGAGCGTATCGTATACATGGAAAGACCTATCTGTCAGGAGATCGATGTACAGTGGACCACTGAGGACCGCGGCGACATCACCGGCGCACTCAACAATATGTCCGACAACATCAAGGTACGCTTCAATGACGAGGAGCTTGAACGCCTCGGTCATACCCTTGATAACAGACTTCAGGTCGCAGATGTAAATGTTTATACCCTGTTCAGCATCGGCAAGACTGCTCATGATGTCAACCCCATTGACCTCGATTCACTGGACGAGACTCAGCTGGCAGTATTTGGCGTAGGCAGAGACCTCAACGGACATTACTATGTACTGTCACCGTCAGATAAGCTGCTGGAAATGACTGACATCGAAAAGGGTCAGAACGTATACTTCAGCGCAATGGACAGCAAGGCACTTGAGCAGTTCAATGAGGATTCTCTCGACGAGAACGGAAATAAACTGTTCGTGATACAGAAGAACAACTCCGTTAAGCTCAGTGAGCTCAGCGATGCGCAGCTTGCAGATCTGGGCGTATCTGATTCCGGCGATGTAATGACCTTCAACGGAAAGGTATGCTTCCGTTACTATGTTGCAGAGATAGAGGACTATTTCGACGTCAATTCGAGAAAACTCTCAATTGACCTTCTCAATTAAATAAACAGGCAGAATAATATAAACTGCCATCAGGAGCTTACGGCTCCGGAAATAAACAGGACGGTATGACCGTCACCTTATGTGTAGACCGCGGACAAGCGGATTGAAAGGAAACTATCATGACACAGAAGACAATTGAACGTGAGCAGAGCGTAACTGCTCAGAGCACCGGAACAGCGGTGCAGGAAACAGGCAGCAGTATCGCTGCCGGTGAAAAGACCACAGTTTTTACGGCACCGCAGAAGAAAATGAGGTACGGCACAAGCACAGGTAGTATCGATGCAGAGCAGACCGTAGTTTTCAGAAAACCGGTGAAGAAACGTGTATTGAAGAGACTGCCGCAGCAGACAGAGAGAGCAGAGAATGTACAGCTCAGAAATGAAGCTCCGCAGCCTGAATATACCGCACCACAGCCGGAAGCTGTATACCGTGAATCTGAAAGACCTGCTATCGCAGATGCACCGGCAGCTATAAAAGAGAAAAAACACAGACCCAAGCTGTCCTGTCCTGCAAAAACGGTGTTCGTTTCACTTCTTTTCGGACTCTGGAATTTCATGAATTTCTTCGTGCTCAACGCCGGAATGAAGTGGCAGTTCTACTACTCATTCATCGTAATGGCGGCTGTATACGGTATGTTCGTGCTGGACAGATGGTTCACACGCAGAAGATACGTTGCAGTCAGCGTGATAATCCAGCAGATTACACTGCTCCTTTCATGGGGCATTTTCGTAAAGCATTATCCTGAGCCTTTATCCCACTGGACAAGCCTTATGTTCGCGGTATATCACCTGTTCGTACCGTCACTGGGCGTACTTGCAGCAGTAGTGATAGTAGCAATATTCGGCACAATTGTGGGTGTCAGCTCAGCGATACGTGCAAAGATCAGAAGATCACAGGCGGCACAGGCTGCAAAAGCAGAGCGCCGTGCAGAGAGCTACCATCCGGCAGGAGTTGAAGAGGTGCTGACTGACAGCACCGGCGCAAGCGAAGCTCTGCACAATCTGGCTTCTCCTGAGACAGGAGCTGCTCAGGAAGAGGAGAACAGCTCAACAGTAGCGTAACGGATAAGTATTTCCGGACAGCATACTATGGGAAAGGTATGCAGATGAATAAGAATCGGCGGATGGGCAAGTTGGCTTTCCGCCTTTATTTTAAGGGATACAGAATGATATAATGGTGTATCATAAAGAAGATCGATATGGGGAAACCCCATATTGTCAAT
>CADBNS010000063.1 GCA_902796065.1 Ruminococcus flavefaciens | reverse complement strand
GGAGTCAAGGGACTTTCCTGAGCGGATCTCCTCTTTGATACGCTCACCGGTGATGATATTGGCGTCAACGCCCATACCGACGGCGAGGATGATACCTGCGATACCGGGGATAGTGAGAGTAGAGCCGGGCATAAAGCCGAACCAGCCGGTGATAGCTGCGATAGAGCCTGCGATCTGACCGCAGAGAGTAATAACAGCAACGAAGCCGGGGACTTTATAAAGAACGAGCATATATACAGCAATGAAAGCGAAAGCGATGGCAGCAGCCAGGAGTATCGCATCCAGAGAGCCTTCACCCATAGTAGGAGAAATGATACCGAATCTTTCGGTCTCCATTTTGAAAGGCAGGGCACCGGAGTTGATCTGGTCAGCCAGCTTTTTAGCGGAATCATTGTCGAAGCTGCCGGTGATAATAGCATTACCGTCAGTGATCGGGCTGTTAACGGAAGGAGCTGAGATCAGGTTGCCGTCCATCCAGATAGAGATGGGAGTGCTTGAACCAGCCAGCTCAGAGGTAGCATCAGCGAACTTCTGCTTACCGGAGGAGTTGAGTTTAAGAGTAACTACCCATTCAAAGTCGCCGTTATTGTCAGGCTGCTGACCGTAACCGGCTTCTGCGATGTCAGTACCGCTGAGGACGAGCTCACCGGTAGGGGTGATATTACCGTCATCGTCGGTCTCGGAGTCGGTGCCCTTACGGAAAGTAAGTTCAGCCATATCGCCGAGTTCCTTTACAGCAGCGCCGGGGTCGAAGTTGCTCTCACCAGCCTGCCAAGGGAATCTGACGATGATCCTGTCACTTTTAGCATCGCTGTAGACTTCGTTATCGTTGATACCAAGAGCAGTAAGTCTTGTCTTGATAGTTTCAGTAGCAGCATCGAGCTGAGCTTCTGTAGCGTCGAAATCGCCTGAAGGAGCGAAAGTAACGTCAACGCCGCCCTTTATATCAATACCGAGACGAATATCGTCAACGCCCTTGATAACAGTGGTGGTCTTATCGCCATAGAGGTAATCGAGACCAATGATGGCAGAAGCTGCGAACAGCGCAATGAGCACAACGACAACGAAAAAGGTTGATTTGCGTATCTTTTTCACGTTTCTGTGCCTCCTAAAAAAATTGTGTGGACAAATGTCCGAATGTCTCTCGACAATTACAATTATTGTACTATATATTTGTCCAAAAGTCAAGTGAAACGGCAATAAATGTAAATATTTCAAGAATATGCACAATTACAAACCGGTATTTTTGGAATTTTCCACATTACAGCAATAAAGGAGCCGCTCTGTATCAGTCGGAGAAAGAGCTGATCCTTTGCGGCTCATGGGATTATTTGAAGTGTTTCTGTGAGATCTTGAGGCGGTTCATAGCTCGGTTGAGAGCGGCCTGAGTATGGTAATACTCCATGATGCTCTGTTTCTGGCGGAGTTTTTCCTCAGCGCGCTGCCGAGCCTCCTCAGCACGTTTAATGTCGATCTCCTCGGGAAGCTCACAGGAATCCGCGAGGATAACAGCCTTATCGGGCATGACCTGAATGAAGCCTTCGGATATAGCGGCATATTTCCACACGCCGTCCACCATATACTTCAGCTCACCGGTAGGGAGAGAAGTAACGAGGGGCTCATGACCTGCCATGATACCGATCAGACCGTCGATAGCGGTAATAACGAGGTGTTCGCATTCGCCCTTATAGAAAACGCGGTCGGTAGCGATGATCTCCAGCTGAAAGGTCCTTGCCATAGTTCCTCCTTATTCGTTATCCTCAATCTGTTTAGCCTTCATGATAACGTCATCGATAGTACCTGCCATAAGGAAAGCGGCTTCCGGGTACTTATCCATATCGCCGTCGATGATAGCCTTGAAGCCCTCGATAGTGTCCTTAACGGGAACGTATTTACCTTTCAGACCGGTGAAGTTCTCAGCGACATTGAAGGGCTGAGAGAGGAATTTCTGGATCTTTCTTGCGCGGTAAACGGCGAGTTTATCCTCCTCGTCCAGTTCCTCCATACCGAGGATAGCGATAATATCCTGAAGCTCCTTATATTTCTGGAGAAGCTCCTGAGTACGTCTTGCGACATTATAGTGTTCCTCGCCGACAATATCGGGTTCGAGGATACGTGAATTTGACTCCAGAGGGTCGACAGCGGGGTAGATACCCTGTTCAACGATCTTACGTGAGAGAACGGTAGTAGCGTCCAGGTGGGCGAAAGTGATAGCCGGAGCCGGGTCAGTAAGGTCATCAGCCGGCACATAGACAGCCTGAACGGAAGTGATAGAGCCGTTCTTGGTAGAAGTGATACGTTCCTGGAGCTCACCGACTTCGGTAGCCAGAGTAGGCTGATAGCCGACGGCGGAAGGCATACGGCCCAGCAGAGCCGAAACCTCAGAACCAGCCTGAACGTATCTGAAAATATTATCGATAAAGAGGAGCACATCTTTATGCTCTCTGTCGCGGAAGTACTCAGCCATAGTAAGGCCGGTCTGAGCCACGCGCATACGTGATCCGGGGGGCTCATTCATCTGACCGAAAACGAGGGCGGTCTTATTGATAACGCCGCTTTCTTTCATTTCGTTCCACAGGTCGTTACCCTCACGGGAGCGTTCGCCGACGCCGGTAAAGATAGAATAACCGCCGTGTTCGGTAGCGATATTGCGGATAAGCTCCTGAATGAGGACGGTCTTACCAACTCCGGCACCGCCGAAGAGGCCTATTTTACCGCCCTTAGCGTAAGGAGCGATGAGGTCGATGACCTTGATGCCGGTTTCGAGCACTTCAACGACGGGGCTTTGTTCCTGGAATGTAGGAGCTTTTCTATGTATCTCCCATTTTTCCTCAGTCTCGACATCGCCCTGTTTATCGATAGGTTCGCCGAGGACGTTGAACATTCTGCCCAGTGTTTTTTCGCCTACAGGCACCTTGATGCAGGAGCCTGTAGCAGTAACTTCCATATTCTTGCTGAGTCCCTCGCTTGTAGCGAGCATGATGCAGCGCACGATATGGTTGCCCATATGCTGAGCGACCTCCATAACGCGGCGTTTTCCGTCCACCTCAACGGTAAGAGCGTCCCTGATCATAGGGAGTTTTCCGGCGGGGAACTCAACATCGATAACAGGTCCTATGACCTGTGTGATCCTGCCTTTTTCCATTGGCTTCTCCTTTTCATGACTTACTGATCCTCAAGGCTGTTAGCACCGCTTACGACCTCAGTGATCTCCTGAGTGATAGCAGCCTGTCTTGCGCGGTTATACAGGAGAGAAAGCTCCTTTATCATATCCTTTGCACTGTTGGTAGCGGCATCCATAGCGGTCATGCGTGACTGCTGCTCGCAGCAGAAGGCCTCGACCATAGCGCCGTAGATGATACCCTTAGCGTACTGAGGGATAAGGTAATCCATAACCTTTTCAGGGGAAGGCACGAAGGAAGCCTTAGGGAGCTTTTTCAGTGTACCGTCCGCAGCCTTGCCGAGGTGACGGCGGCTGAACGGGAGCAGCTGAAGGGTACGTGGTTCCTGGAGGTTAGAGTTTACCATATCGGTATACAGCAGATACACCTCATCGAGCTCATGCTTTTCAAACTTATCCAGCACGAGCTCCGCGATCTCTCTTGCGCGGTAGAGCGTAGGATTCTGAGTAGTATAGAGGAATTCTCCGTCAACGTATGCCTGTTTACCGGACTTCATACGGCGCTGGAAGTACATACGGCCGACCTGACCCATAACGAACAGGTAGCAGTTGTCAATATCAGCGGCCTCGTCCAGTTTCTGGTCGGCATACCGGAGGATATTGTGGTTATAGCTTCCGCAGAGGCCCTTATCGGCAGTAATGACGATATAGCCCTTTTTACGTTTATCGTCGGGAATATCGGTACGTCTGTCGAAGTACATCTGGGCGGTATGCGGGGTATGCTCCAGAACGCTTTCGATAGTTTCCTGGAGCTTGTAGAAATAGGGCTCGGTAGCCTCAAGGGCGGACCTTGCCTTTTTCAGTTTAGAAGAGGACATAAGGTACATAGCATTGGTGATCTTTAAGATCTGCTGAATACTTGAGATCCTCTCGCGTATTTCTCTCATGTTAGCCATAGGCTCACCTCTTATTCTTCAAAAGCGGTGATGATGCGCTCGATACGCTCACCGAGGTCATCGGTAAGCACCTTATTTGCATCTATCTCCTCGATAATATCCTGACCGTAGGTGTGGATATAGTTAAGGAGTTCGCTGCGGTAATTTCTCAGCTCCTTGACGGGAATATTGTCGAAGAGGCCGTGCTGAGCGGCATACAGGAGAATGACCTGATCGCTGTGAGAGAACGGGTTATACAGCGGTTGTTTGAGCAGTTCAGTCAGGGTATGGCCGTGATTGAGGAGGGCGGTGGTAGACTGGTCGAGCTCAGAGGAGAACTGAGTAAAGATCTCCATTTCCTTGAACTGAGCCAGGTCGATACGGAGGTTGCCGGCAGCCTTTTTCATAGCCTTAGTCTGGGCAGCACCGCCGACACGGGAAACAGAAAGACCATAGTTTACCGCCGGACGCAGACCGCTGTTGAACAGTTCGCTTTCGAGGAATATCTGACCGTCGGTGATAGAGATGACGTTGGTCGGGATATAAGCCGAAATATCGCCGGCAAGAGTCTCGATAATAGGCAGAGCGGTCAGTGAACCGCCGCCGTGTTCGTCATCGAGGCGGCTGGAGCGTTCAAGCAGTCTTGAATGCAGATAGAAGACGTCGCCGGGGTAAGCCTCACGTCCCGGCGGACGGTGGAGCAGCAGCGACATAGCGCGGTAAGCGACGGCGTGTTTGGAGAGGTCATCGTAAATGATGAGAACGTCCTTGCCCTTAGACATGAAGTACTCAGCGATAGCGGTACCGGAGTACGGGGAGATATACTGGAACGGAGCCGGATCGCTTGCTGAAGCGCAAACAACGACAGAGTAATCCATAGCGCCGTATTTTTTAAGAGTATTAACGACCTGAGCCACAGTAGAGGACTTCTGACCTATAGCTACATAGATGCAGATAACGTCCTGACTTTTCTGGTTGATGATAGTATCGAGAGCGATAGAAGTCTTACCGGTCTGACGGTCGCCGATGATGAGCTCACGCTGACCGCGGCCGATAGGGAACATCGAGTCGATAGCGAGTATACCTGTCTGGAGCGGCACATTAACAGATTTACGCTCAATAACGCCGGGAGCCTCTCGTTCAATGGGGAAATAGTCCTCCGCATTGATAGGGCCGAGGCCATCGATAGGAGAGCCGAGGGCATCGACAACTCTGCCGAGGAGTTCATCGCTCACGCCGATACCGGCACGTTTTCCGGTTCTCACGACTGTAGAGCCTTCAGTGAGGCCGTGGTCATCACCGAGGAGAACGACGCCGATAGATTTTTCCTCGAGGTTCTGAACGATACCTCTGATACCTGTCTCGAACTCAACGAGTTCGCCGTACATAACGTTATTCATGCCGTAAACGCGGGCGATACCGTCACCGAGTCTGATAACGAAGCCGGTTTCGGTAGCACCGGACTTAACTTTGAAGTCCTTGACCTCAGTTTTGAGGACGGAGATAATATCGCTTTCGTTGACATTGCCGTCATCGTTCTCGACAATTTCAGCAGCCTTAGTCTTGAGAGTATCCTTCATCTGGCGGAGGCTTGTACGGTAGCTCTTATCGTACTCCACATCGCCGGCAGTTAGGATAAAACCGCCGAGAATATCGGGGTCATGAACGTATTCGATAGCGACGTCCTCCTTGACGAACTTCTCCATGATGAACTTACGGAGGTCAGCCTGCTGTGATTCAGTGAGGGGAGTAACGTAGCGAACGACAGCGCGTATGCTGCCCTGTTTATCGATAAGAATATCGGAATACTCCTGAAGGATCTCGCCGATGCGTTCGATAGCGCCTTCTCTGACGGCGTTCATGAGGATACGCTCCATACTCTGAGGGAAGAGGCGCTGGATTATACCGCGTTTTTCCTCCACAGTGACCAGAGGGTTAGCGAGAGTTTCGGCGACATCGGGACAAGCATCGAGGACGCTCTTGGCAGTATCGTTATCGTCCTGAGAAATATCGAGGCGGACGAGTTCTTTAAGAATGTCTCTGTCAGTGTCCTTCATTACTTGTCAGCCTCCTTTTCAGAAAGGAATTCGTCAACGAGACGGCGGTTATTGTCGTCATCGAGGTTAGCGCCGACGATCTTGGAAGCGGCTTCGATAGCGAGGTCAGCGATCTGTGACTGAGCCTGCTGGAGCACTCTTTTGCGCTCATTTTCAGCAGTTTTGCCGGCAGCGGTGATGATCTCCTCAGCCTCCTCCTGAGACTTGCGGATAAGAGCGGCTTTATCGGCCTCAGCGTCATCATGAGCCTTCATGATGATGCGGTTAGCCTCTTCCTTAGCGCTGCTGATGGAGTCGTCGTACTGATGTCTGAGCTCCTCAGCCTCTTCCTTGGCTTTTTTAGCGGAGTCAATATCGTTCTGGATACTCTGAGTACGTGCGTCCATGATCTTATTGATCGGTTTAAAAAGGAATATTCTGAGGAGCACAAAGAGGATAATAACGTTAGCGACAGCCTCAACGATGCTCCAGAATTCAAATTTAAGCATTACTTGCCCTCCTTATTTTATCTTGCCTATGATAAGGAGCGCGATAACGAAGCCGTAGATAGCGGTAGCCTCTGCGAGGGCACAGCCCAGCAGGAGAGCGGTTCTGATGTCACCCTTAGCCTCAGGCTGGCGGGCAATAGATTCAGTAGCCTTAGCAGTAGCCATACCGATACCGATACCGGCGCCTGCACCTGTAAGAACGGCGATAGCCGCACCTAATGCCATAGTTCCCATATAAAAAATACCTCCGTGAAGTTAGTGTTATCAATCCTCGATAGCTTCAGCCATATACAGTGAAGTAAGGAACACGAAAACGTAAGCCTGTAAGAGACCGTCGAAAATATCGAAGTAAGCGCTGGCGATAACTGGGACGCCGATAGCGCAGATACCGGTCTTTACCAGTTCCATAACGACGAAAGCGCCGAGAACGTTACCGAAGAGACGCATACAAAGCGAAAGCGGACGGGTGATAAGGTCCAGAAGATTGATGGGGTTCAGCAGGCTTTTGAGCCATTTGAGGGGACCTTTCTCAATGATGAAAGCTGACTGTACATAGATGATAGCGATGCCAGCCAGAGCCGCAGTTACATTAATATCCTTAGTAGGCGGAACGAAGCCGAAAAGACCGATAATATTAGCGAACGCGATATAGATTATCAGGGTTTCGAGGAACGGGATATACTTTTTGCCTTTATGACCGAGAATATCGGTAAAGAAGTTATTGAGCCATTCCATAAGGCCTTCGAGGATACACTGAGAGCCTGTGGGGACTTTTTTCAGATTATGCGTCAGAATAATGGAAAGGATCACGACAGCCGCCATTATCACCCACGTAACGACGCAGGAATCAGCCACAGGGATACCGCCGAATATAGGTATAGTAAAGGCGGTTTTAGCTTCAAGCTCTTCAAAAATAGTGTCCATAACACACCTTCTTTCGTAGAAAAATAGTCGCTAAAAAACAAGAAAAACGGAGAAAGCGCTGTTGCAGATCTCCGTTGATTCCAGTAATGGTTAGCGGTAAACTGCGCCGGATACCGCCACTAATATAATATAACAAAAAATTGTCAAAGTCAAGAGCTCGCGGAAAAAATGCTATAACTTTTTATCATACTTGTATATATTTTACAGGTCGCCCTGAGCAAGACGCATTGCATTATCGAGGCGTTCGATAGCGCCCGAATTTAGCTTTTCCGTAAGGCGGATGCGATCCAGTTCTTTTTTGAAGCCGGACAGTTCGCCGGCGATCTTTTTCATCACCTCATCGTTGCGCAGCTGTTGGTCTTCCAGAGCGCAGACGCGCTTGATAAGGTCATTGACATTAGCGGCGAGTACTTCATTGGCGGCATTTTGTTTTTCGCCGAACTGCATGAGTTTTTCGGCAGCCTTGAAGGTACCCACTTTTTCGTGTCCGTCGAAGGTCATCATTTTTTCGTTAGTTAGTCTCATATCCTGCATGAATATACCTCCTTCTGTTCTTCTTATTTAAACATTGCGTCTCCAGTAGTCCAGTGTATCCCGGATAGTCTGTTCGATAGAGATCTGAGCCTTCCAGCCGGTATCGGCGAAGATACGTGAGACATCAGGCTCTATGACAGGAATATCGGAAGCTCTCATGCGGTTTGGGTCCTGTTTCACGGTAATGGAGCAGTCAGCGAAGCTGAGGGCGGTATCGAGGATATACTGGATAGTTACCGCATTACCTCTGCCGATATTGTAGATACGGCCGGAAACGCCGCTTTCAGCGAGGAGCCTGTAAGCTCTCACCACATCGCGGACGTCGGTGAAATCGCGTTTAGCGGAGAGGTTACCCACGGACATGACGGGATCCTTGCTGCCTTTTTCTATCTCAGCGATCTGGCGGCAGAAGTCAGAGATAACGAAAACAGGGGACTGTTCCGGACCGGAGTGGTTAAAAGCTCTGACCATGACAATATTCAGTTTATAGGCGCGGCAGTAGATCTCCCCTATCATTTCGCCGCAGGCTTTGGTAGCAGCGTAGATATTGCCGGGGTGGAGCGGTTCAGCCTCACTGAGCGGGCAGGCATCGGGCCGGATGAAGCCGTACTCTTCGCCTGAGCCGATCATGATAAGGCGAATATCATTTTTATCCGCATCGCGCACAGCCTCCAGCACATTGATAGAGCCGATAACATTTATCTCAGCGGTGAGCTGAGGCTTTTTCCAGGACACAGCCACAGAGCTCTGAGCGGCGAGGTGGTAGACCACATCGGGCATCAGATCATTAAGGAGGGCAGTAATGCAGTCCTTCTTGAGAATATCGAGGGTATGGGCGCAGCAATCGGCCTTCAGCTGTTCGTCAGGCAGGCAGGTAGCGTGGACCTCCCAGCCAGCGCCGGAGAGTTCACGGATAAGGTAACCGCCAACGAAGCCGGCACCGCCGATGATAAGTGCTTTCATGGTGAGGGCTCCTTTCATTCAGAGAGTATTTTATAGAGCTGTCTGATAACTTGTTTTTCGTTGAAGCAGGTCTCGACGCGCTTAGCGGCATTTCTGCCGTAGAATTCGCGGAGCTCCTCATCATCAGCGAGGCGGTTGATAGCCAGCGCCAGAGATTTCGGGTCACCGGGAGCGACAGTAAGACCGGTCTTGAGGTGGAGACTCACATGGGGCACACCGGAAGGAAGCGCGGTATTGATGACAGGTTTACCGTAGATCATAGCCTCAAGCTGAACGATGCCGAAAGCCTCGCTTTTAGCCACAGAAGGGAGGACGAAAATATCGCAGTCCGCATAAGCCTGTTTGAGCTGATCGTCGGGCAGGAAGCCGAGGAAGTGGACTTTATCGCCGAGTTTTTCGGCAGAAGTAAAGTCTTTCAGCTGTTTTTCGAGTTCACCGGTACCGGCGATGAACAGCTCGCAGTTTTTCACCATAGTGAAGGCTCTTAGGAGCACGTCCACGCCCTTATAGTAGACGAGTCTGCCGGTAAAGAACACCTTGACGCTGTCCTTATGGTTAAGCAGGTCAGTGAGAATAGGTCTGCGTTCGATATTCAGGTAAAGTTCTGGAGTGATACCGTAGGGTAGGATCCTGCATTTATCGCGGAATTTTGGCAGATAAGAGGATCCGTCCACATGACCCTGAGTAGCCGTAAGGATAACATCAGCTCTTTCGAGGAGGTTCATCATCAGAGGCTTATAGAAGGTCATGAGTTTTTTCTGCTTGACCACATCGCTGTGCCATGAGACCACGACCTTGCCCTTATAGTCAGAGAGCATCAGAGCGGCATCAGCCAGCGGAAAGGGGACGTTGATATGAACGACGTCGGCTTTCTGCGCCATTTTCCGGAACAGTCTGATGAAGGAGAATGACAGCGGACAAGAGAAGTAAGTTCCGAGACTTCCGGCGCGAACGACATCAGTACCCAGGACATTTTCGTGGATCGTACCGCCGCGTTCATCGCGACAGACGAGGGTCTTAACGGAGACGCCCCTGATAGCGGAGAGTTCCTCGGAGTACTGACGCACGAGGCTTTCGATACCGCCGACATGGGGGTAATAAGCCTTATTGACCTCCAATATCCTTAGTTGTTTATCCATATTACTTATAGCCGTTTTCCTTTACGTAATTCTGGATATACTCTTCCAGCTCGATGCCAGCCTCTCTGCCGAGCTCCTGAAGGGCGATAGTACGCTGAGTGAACTCCTCGTCCTTACCGAGGGTATCGTTATAGAGGTGCTGCATAAAATCGGGGAAATACTGTTCAAACTGGAGCTTGAAGCGGTCCTCCGCAGTAAGGAAGGAAGCGAAAGAATTAGACTCATTACTCATTCAAAACAACTCCTTATAGACATTATATAGGATCTCTGCTGACTTATCCCAGGAGAATTCAGCAGCACGGTCTCTGCCTCTGATGCTGAGGTCGCTGCGCAGCTCGCTGTCGTTCCACAGTTTATCCAGACCCTCCGCGATACTCTCCTCGGAGTAGGCATCGCAGATAACAGCGCAGTCGCCGGTCACCTCAGGCAGAGAAGCGGCATCGGAAGCGAGAACGGGAACGCCGCAGGCCATAGCCTCAAGGGGCGGCATACCGAAACCCTCGTAGATAGAGGGGAAAACGAAAGCCAGAGCGCCGCACATCAGCGGGTTCATATCCTCAGACGGGACGTATTTGGTAAACAGCACCTTATCGGACAGACCCAAGTCGGTGACTTTCCGGAAGATACTGTCATACAGCCAGCCCTTACCGCCGGCGAGAACGAGTTTAGGCGTATCAGAGCCGGTACGCTGAGAGAAGATATGGTAAGCGCTGATGAGGCGTTCGAGGTTTTTTCTTGGCTCGATGGTGCCGAGATACAGGAAGTACTCCCCTTCTATATCCAGAGACTTCTTGACTGCCGGTATACGTTCCGGCTCAGAACATGGGCGGAACTTATTGAGGTCAACGCCGCACGGGACGACTCTGAGTTTTTTCTCATGCTGAGGGAAGTATTTAAGGATCTCGCTGCGTGAGAACTCCGAATCCGTAACGATCATATCGGCTCTTTTCATGGAGCTTTTCAGACCGGAGTTGAGCATATACTTAGTTCTTGCCCTGACGGTCTCCGGGAAAGCCTTGTACACCATATCATGGACGGTAACGACGGTTTTTCCGTGGACTCCGGGGGGAACGATATAGTTGAAAAAGTGGGTAATATCACTGTTTTTACCGAAGAAACGGCTGTACGGCACAGGAATGAAGGTAGAAGCCGCGCGGTAGATATAGCCGGAGAAGTGCACGAGGTTAGTGCTGATGGAATCGCCGGCGAATGGAGCGATGCGCTCCAGTTTGATATGGTCGTCCTTACGGGAGAAGAAGTTATAGGAGTACTTATTATCCGGGAAAAGGCGTGCCATAGCGGTAGTCTGACCGGCCTCGCACCAGCCGATACCGGTCATACGGTCGCTGATAAGTGGGACAGCGTCAAATGCGATATTCAATGGGAGCTCCTCCGGTGTTTATTTATTATAGATCTTATCGATGACGTTTCTGATGTAGTTATTGACGTCATCTTTATCGAAACCTCCGCCGAAGCGGACAACAGGGAGCTCCTCAGCCTTTCTGAGGATACTGTCCACAGCCATGGACTTTTCCGTAATGGATAATCCGCCGTCCTCAGCGGAAAGCAGGACGGAATTGAGTTCGTCCAGCAAAGCGAGCACAGCAGTTTTATTATAGCCGCCGCGGTTGACGGTCCTGATAACATCATCAGACATAATGAAGCCTCCTGTCGTAAAGGCAACACCGCACAAAGACCGCCTGACGTCTTTGTACTGAATCTGCTTGGATATTTTCCGTCATCTTGCACAGAAATCCCTT
>CADBNS010000062.1 GCA_902796065.1 Ruminococcus flavefaciens | reverse complement strand
CGATAACGCCGTCCTCTTCGCCGCCGATAGCGCCGACCTCAGCCTCGATAGAAAGACCAAGATTGTGTGCTGCGTTTACCAGCTCAGTTGTCTTTGCAACGTTCTCGTCGATCGGGAAGTGTGAACCGTCGAACATGATAGATGTGAAGCCTGCCTTGATGCACTTGTAGCAAGCCTCGTATGAGCCGTGGTCAAGGTGGAGAGCAACAGGTACTGTGATGCCGAGAGACTTGTCCATTGCAGCAACCATTGCAGCAACTGTCTCAAATCCGCACATATACTTTCCTGCACCCTCGGATACACCAAGGATTACCGGTGAGTTGAGCTCCTGAGCAGTCAGTAAGATAGCCTTTGTCCACTCAAGGTTGTTGATATTGAACTGGCCTACTGCATACTTGCCGTCTCTTGCTTTTCTGAGCATTTCTGTAGCTGAAACTAACATAATTTGAATTCCTCCTGAAATATCATTGTTAGAGCTTTTTTGCCCTATCGTTAATATTGTATCATACTTTACTGCAAATTGCAAGGGGATTTTTCAATTTTCGCAAAAAGTGACGCTGTTCTCCCCATTTCTGTCGTTTTCGTCACGTTTCGCTTGTGAAACATTTATTATTTGTGTATATCAGCAATTTTTACGTTGACATTATCGGAATTATAGTGTATAATAGAAGAAAATAATGTGAGCAGAGAGGTCTTCTGCTCAAGAGAGAGGGATTTACAATGATTTTTACAGCACTGAAAAAGACAGTCGCTGCTCTGTGCGCTTGCGCTGCTGTGGTAGGCACAGCCTCAAGCTTCATCAAGAGCCCCGCTTCTGTCACAAAGGCAGCTCCGGATGAGTACCACGATGACTGGCTCCATGTCAATGAGAACGCTGAGATCGTTGATATGAACGGCAATCCTGTTTGGATGACCGGCGTCAACTGGTTCGGCTATAATGTCGGAAGTCAGATTTTCGACGGCGCTTGGTCCGCTAACGTTCACCACTGTCTCGACCTCATCGCTGACCACGGCTTCAACCTCCTGCGTGTGCCGATGTCTACTGAGATCATACTCCAGTGGAAGAACAAGAAACCCGATCCGATCATCAAGCTCAATGAGTACGAGAACCCTGAACTCACCATTGAGGGCGTTGAGGGCGGTACTCCTATGTACAGTTTCGATATATGGAATCAGGTCGTTGCGTGGTGCCGTGAGAACGGTATCAAGATCATGATGGATATTCACAGCGCTACTACTAACGCTGCCGGTCATAACTACGCTCTGTGGTATGACTCCAACTTCAGCACTGATGACTGGCTGGAGGCTCTTTCATGGTTCGCTGATTACTATAAGGACGACGATACCGTTATCGCTATCGACCTTAAAAATGAGCCCCACGGTAAGACTGATGACGGTATCTTTGCTAAGTGGGACGGCTCAACTGACGAGAATAACTGGCGCTATGCCGCTGAGAGAGGCGCTAAAGCCTGCCTCGACAAGAACCCTAACCTCCTTATCATGGTAGAGGGTATCGAGGTGTATCCTAAGTTCGAGGAGGGCGAGAGCTGGGCTTCTCACTCCGTTGACTACTCACGCTACCCATGGAGCCCGTACCACGGCGCTTGGTGGGGTGCTAACTTCCGCGGTGTAAGAGAATTCCCCGTTGACCTCGGCGAGCACCAGAGTCAGCTGGTTTATTCTCCTCATGACTACGGTCCGGAGGTTTGGAAGCAGGATTGGTTCTATCTCGATGATCCCAGCAAGACCTTTACCCGTCAGACTCTTCTTGATGATTACTGGTACGATACATGGGCTTTCCTCGCTGAAGAGAAGATCTCTCCGCTCCTTATGGGCGAATGGGGAGGCTGGGTCGATGACGAACACGACAAGACCGGCGAAAACAGACATTGGCTCCAGGAAATCAGAGACTATATGATCGATAAGCACATTCACCATACCTTCTGGTGCTTCAACGAGAACTCCTCCGATACAGGCGGACTCGTTTACGATAACTTCCAGAAGTGGGACGATGTGAAGTATGAGTTCATCAAGCCTGCCCTCTGGCAGACTGAGGACGGCAAGTTCATCAGCCTTGACCATAAGATCCCTATGGGTCGTGCAGGTAACGGTATCTCACTGTCCGATTACTACGGCGGCGGTCAGACTGCTCCTACTAAGCCTGCTGTTACTACTACAGCTGCTCCTGATGTTGTTACTACAACTACCGTTGGCAGCTCCGCTGAAACTACTACAACTACTGTTGCTGCTACTACAGTAACTACTACTGCTCCCGTCACTGATGCACCGGAAGTTACTCAGCCTGCTACTGCTGATCCCGGTACTGTCGGCGATATTGTTTACGGTGACGCGAACCTCGACGGAAAGGTAACTATGGGCGATGCTCTGGCTATCCTCCAGTTCATCGCTAACGAGACAAAGTATCCCCTCAGCGAGCAGGCTCAGCGCAACGCAGACTGCTATACTCCCGGCGATGGTATCACCGGTAACGATTCTGTTGCAGTTCAGATGCTTGATACAAACAAGATCTCCAAGCTGCCTTATATCCCGGAATAATATGTACATTTCTCCCGCAGTTCAGGCTGCGGGAGTTTTTTTGCTATTTATTAGCTATAGCTAACCGTGTTGACATATGCTGCGGTTCTGAATATAATATGAGTTAGAAAGGAGACTTTTTATGACTGAAACTTTTTACGGACTTACCATACCTTTCCTCGGAACCGCTCTGGGCTCTGCCTGCGTCTTCTTCATGCGCCATGAGCTCAACCGCGCCGTTCAGCGTGCCCTCACCGGATTCGCTGCCGGTGTCATGACCGCCGCGAGTGTATGGAGCCTTCTTATACCAGCTCTGGAACAGTCCGAACACCTCGGCAGACTGGCTTTTCTTCCCGCCGCTGTCGGATTCATGGTCGGAATGATGTTCCTGCTGCTTCTGGATAAACTGATACCTCACCTCCATATGAACAGCGAAAAGGCGGAGGGTATCAGCACTAAGCTGCCTAAGAATACCATGCTGCTGCTCGCTGTTACTCTCCATAATATCCCCGAGGGTATGGCTGTGGGTGTCGTCTGTGCCGGACTCCTCTATGGTTCGGAGAAGATCACCTCCGCCGGTGTTATCGCTCTGGCGCTGGGTATCGCGATACAGAACTTCCCTGAGGGCGCTATTATCTCAATGCCTCTGCGCGCCGGTGGTATGAGCAGATGGAAGGCGTTTGTGCTGGGGGTGCTGTCCGGTGCTGCGGAACCTCTGGGCGCTGCGATCACTATACTGGCTGCCGGTTTCGTTATCCCTCTTATGCCCGGTCTGCTCAGCTTCGCTGCCGGTGCGATGATATATGTCGTAGTCGAGGAGCTTATTCCCGAAATGTCCGAGGGCGAACACTCTGACATCGGTACTATCGCTTTTGCGGTCGGCTTTACTGCCATGATGATTCTTGATGTGGCTCTGGGATAAAAGTTTTATGCCATAGTATTTCTGATCTAAGGTCAGAAGTACTATGGCATTTTTATTGACAAATTAGCTGTGTCATGCTATAATTTTACTAATATAAATCGGTATTTACAGGAGAAAAGCTTGACGAACTGAAAGAAATCCTAACAGCATTCTCTGTGTGAATTTGGAGGATAAAGCGAT
>CADBNS010000061.1 GCA_902796065.1 Ruminococcus flavefaciens | reverse complement strand
AATAAGGCTTTTTCTGCTCAGATAGACAGGTTGAAATAATATGAATAATTATAATAAGGCTCTCGATTACCTCAGCTGCGCCGCTCTCCGCGGCAGTAAACTGGGTCTGGAACGTATTACTGATCTCATGCACCGCCTCGGTGATCCCCAGAATACGGTCAGAATAATTCACGTTGCAGGTACTAACGGTAAGGGCTCCTTCGGCGCTATGCTCTCGGCTGTACTCACTGACGCCGGATTCTCTACCGGCTGGTTCTCCTCGCCTGCCCTCACCGGCGTTACCGACAGCTTCCGCATCAACGGCTGTGAGGTCTCCCGCGATACTTTCGGCAATGTTATGGCGGAGATTATCCCCGTCTGCGAAATTATGGACGATAAACCTACGGAGTTTGAAGTCCTTACTGCTGCCGCTTATCTCCTCTTCGCCCGTCAGAACTGCCAGTTCGCTGTGGTGGAGTGCGGTATGGGCGGCGATTCGGATTCCACTAATGTTATCTCTGCTCCGTTCCTCTCCGTTATCACCAACGTGCAGCTGGATCACACCGGCTTCCTCGGCTCCACTATCTCCGAAATCGCAGAGCATAAGTCCGGTATCATCAAGCTGCACCGCCCTGTCGTTACAGGCGCCTCCGGAATCGCTCTGGACGTCATCGCACGTAAGGCTGCGGATTTGTCCGCGGAACTGGTCTGCGCTGACCTGTCCCGTCTGCATACCGTTTCCGCTGACCTCTCCGGCGTAACTCTCTACGATAATGCCTTCGGTCAGCTCACTATCCCTCTCCTCGGCTCATATCAGTCCCAGAATACCGCCATCGTGCTCACCGCTGTGGATGTGATGCGCAGATACGGCACGGTCATTCCGGACTCCGCTGTTTTCTCCGGTCTCGGCAAAACACGATGGCACGGTCGGTTTGAACTCCTCCGCAAAGACCCCTGCGTCATCTACGACGGCGCTCATAACCCCGACGGTATCCGCTCCGCTGCCGACAGTATCCGCAGATTCTTCCCCAACTCAAAATTCGTTCTCCTCATCGGCGTTATGGCGGATAAAGAGTACCAACTGTACGCCGATACCCTCGGCCCTGCTATCTTCCGCGCTTTTACCGTCAGACCCAATAACCCGCGCGCCCTCGATGCCGCTTCCCTCGCAGATACGCTCCGACTACAGGGTGTCGATGCCGTCCCCTGCAATGACCTCAGCTACGGCGTCACTCAGGCGTTCCTTTGCGCACGAAATGAGCGGCTCCCGCTTATCGCCCTCGGGTCCCTTTATATGTACGCGGACTTCGTTAATGCCCTCGATAATATGTGAAAAAACCGGTACTGGGTGTCCAGTACCGGTTATTTTTATAATCCTAAATCCTTTAAAATATCTTCCTTACTATAGGCTGTAAAGTCGGAAACTTTTTTCATATACATTGGTTCACTGTCAAATTCCTCTAAATAGTACAATGCATCATTTTTTGCGACATCAGGCATATGATTCGCAAAATCTGACTCAGCTATCATAAATAAAGAAATAGCTACAGCAATAATTCTCCTAATTTTCATAACATTTTCCTCCTTTATAATATCCCAATGTGGGATAACTATATTATACCAAAAATGTATAATTATGTCAAGAGGTATTGTGTATTATGAGACTAAAAGAACTACGCAAAAAGAAGCATATGACCCAGCAAAGACTGGCTATCGAACTTAATATGTCTCAGAACAGCATCAGCCGGTATGAGACAGGTGTCCGTGAGGCCGACTACAAAACCCTTATCCTCATCGCCGATTACTTCAATGTCTCTGTCGATTACCTCCTCGAACGCACCAATGACCCAACTTTCCATAAATAACTCAGGACTGCCCGCTCCTTTCGGCAGTCCTTTTTTGCGCCTTTATAACTGACTATTGAAAATCTAACGCGGATATGTTATAATTAGTTGATATTTTTCCCGGAGGTAACACGCTATGAACTGCTTTCGTCTCGAACAGAACCTTATCGATAACATTCGCGAGGCTCAGCTGAAACTGGGCTACGACCACCGCCCCGTCAGCTTCAACTACTTCTCACGCTCCCTTTGCCATCTCCTCGGTATCAGCTCCGTCGGTGAGGACGAGCTCCGTGAATTCGCCGCATCCGCCGCTCCGCACCTCGGCTGCATCTCCTTCCGCCCTATCAGGGACGGCTGGTGTATCACTGTGCCTGCCGAGGGCGCCGCTTTCGTTCACGATACACCCGACAGCTCCGGTTTCCTCGCTGATTTCATCTCCACCGTCAGCCGGCACGGTATCTCCATGGACGACGCTATCGCCGTTTTCCACCGCTATTCCGGCTCCGTTACCGTCATGGAGCTGAATAACGATGAGTTCGACTGCCTCGTGTTCTTCTCCGATGGCTCTCCCGATAACTACCGCTACTGCCTCGCTGCTGAACCTTGCTTGTCCGGCGGCTTCCATATCTCCTACCACCGCTTTATCCCAGAAGATTACGAGGAGTTCGGGTTCTGACCGGCTTTTCGCCCTTTTACCCCCTCAGCTTGCTTTTTTCTCAGAAATATGTTATAATAATTCTATTGTCATCTCATTTCAGAGGAGGTCATTGTCATGCTTAATGCTGATACCCGTGAGTTTCAGTTCACTTCTGAATTCGACGGTCTCGACATTTCTGCTGTCATCGCTGTTCCATCAGGCAGTATCAACGGCATCGTCCAGATCGTTCACGGCATGAATGAGTATAAAGAAAGATACTTCCCCTTTATGGATTATCTCGCCAGCGAAGGCTTTATCTCCGTGATCCACGATAACCGCGGCCACGGTAAGAGTATTTGCAATCCCGAGGACCTGGGCTTTATGTACCGCAACGGCGGTCAGGGCTTCGTTGAGGATATTGCTCAGCTTACAAGGATCATCCGCTCTAATTACCCCACTTACCCCTGCTTCCTCATCGGTCACAGTATGGGCTCTCTGGGTGCAAGATGCTTCCTGCGCGATCACGATGCTGAGATCAGCGGTCTCATCATTCTCGGCTGCCCTTGCTACAGCCGATTCTCAGGCTTCGCAAGAAGTATTGACTCCGCTGTTGTCAAGAAGCTCGGAAGCCGCTTCCGCAGCGAAAAGATCTACGACATCGCTGAGAAAGCCCTGAATAAGCCTTTCTCTAAAAACGGTGAGGCTCCCCCTCATAGCTGGATATGCAGCGACAGTGAGGTCGTCGATAAATTCAACTCCGACCCGTTGTGCAATTTCAAGTATACCCTCAACGGTTACGAGGGCCTGCTGTGGCTCATGCGCGAAACCTACTCAAATAAAGGCTGGAAGGTCGCTAATCCACGCCTCCCTATCCGCTTTATCTCCGGCAGAGACGACCCCTGTATGCTCAGTGAGAAAAAATTCTTCAAGGCTATGGATGTCCTCGAAAATGCCGGTTATACCAGTATCTCTCACCGATTCTTCGATGGTATGCGCCATGAGGTGCTAAATGAGAAAAATAATATAAATGTATATAAAGACATCGCTAAGTCCCTGTTTTCTTGGATAGACAGATTACAGGAGCTGCCTGTGGAGATCCAGCTGCCCGATGCTCAGCCTGCTGTCAGTGCCGATAATACGGATAGTTCTGCGGCTCCCGTTCAAACTTCGGCTGCTCCGGTACAGACTGCGGCACCTGCAGCGGCTACATCTGCTGCTCCGGCTCCGGTCACCGTTCCCGAGCCTCCCCCTGAACAGGATAACAGCGCTGTCATCAATGTGCTGAGTACAGTTCCGGCTGCTGAACCCGTTACCGTCGAACCTGCTGCGGAAGCTCCGGTCGAGTCTCCGGCTGAACAGGTCAAAAATGCTGCTGCTGAAATACTCGGCGTTATAGAGGCCGCCGAAAATGCTCCGCTCCGCGTAGAGAAGCCGGCAAGTGTCGAGGAAGTCCTGGAATCTGTCCAGGCCGCTGCACCTGCTGAACCTGAGAGCACCCCGGAGCCTCCGAAACCATCTGAGCCGGACGTCATTTCTCCGGACAAGCTCTTCGATGTTCTCGAAAATGTCAATGCCGATGGCGTCGTTGAACCGCCTAAGCCTCCCGTCAAAAACGTGGCTATCCCCGTTCCTGAGGACGTTTTCGACGTTCTCGAAGCTGTTCAGCCTGACGGTACTCACGATGCAACACGAAACTGAGATCCAGTAAAGAAAGGATAAACCATGGATATTAATAAAACCCTTGCAAAAGAATTTAACCTGAGACAGGAACAGGTGGATAATACCGTCGCCCTTATCGACGATGACAAGACTATCCCCTTCATCGCTCGTTACCGTAAGGAGCTCACAGGCTCCCTCGATGACCAGATCCTCCGCGAACTCTACGACCGTCTGGTGTATCTGCGTAACCTCGAAAAACGTAAGGAAGAAGTCACTAATGCTATCACTGAACAGGAAAAAATGACTCCCGAGATCGAAGCTGCTATCAGTGCCGCTTCTACCCTCGTGGAGGTAGAGGATATTTACCGTCCATTCAAGCCTAAGCGCCGTACACGCGCAAGTATCGCCCGCGAAAACGGTCTCGAACCGCTGGCTGTTCTCATCATGGCTCAGGATAACTCCACTGACCCAGAAAAAGAAGCTGCCGCTTTCATCGATGAAGAAAAGAAGATCAATGACGCTCAGACCGCTCTCCAGGGCGCTATGGACATCATCGCTGAGGATATATCCGATGACGCCGATGTCAGAAAGAAGCTCCGTGCCCTCGCCGGCGAAAAGGGCGAGCTGGTCTCAAAGGCTTCCGACCCCGAGGCTGACAGCGTTTACCAGACCTACTACGACTACTCTGAGCCTATCCCGAAGGTCGCTAATCACCGCGTTCTCGCTATCGACCGCGGCGAAAAGGAAGGCTTCCTCAAGGCTTCGGTTATCCTCGATGAGACCGCCGCTACCGACATCATCTTCGGTAAGTATATCAAGAATAATAACGCCTGCGGTGAATTGGTCCGCACTGCTGCCGCTGACAGCTACAAGCGCCTTATCTTCCCTTCCATCGAACGTGAGATCCGCTCCGAAATGACCGCTAAGGCTGCCGAGGAATCTATCAAGGTCTTCGCTTCTAACCTCCGTCAGCTCCTCCTCCAGCCACCGCTCAAGAACAGCGTTATCCTCGGTCTTGACCCAGGCTACAGAACCGGCTGCAAGGTCGCTGTTATCGATTCTACCGGTAAGGTCCTCGATACCAATGTCATCTACTGCACTCCCGGTCCGAAAACTAATATCGAGGCTTCAAAGCGCATTATCAAGGACCTCATCGCTAAGCATAACGTTACTACTATCTCTATCGGTAACGGTACCGCTTCCCGCGAGACTGAGGCTTTCACCGCTGAACTCCTCAAGGAGATCCCTCAGAAGGTAAGCTATATGGTCGTAAGTGAGGCAGGCGCTTCCGTTTATTCCGCTTCAAAACTGGCTGCTGAGGAGTTCCCGGATTACGACGTTTCCCTCAGAAGTGCCGTTTCTATCGCCCGCAGACTCCAGGATCCGCTGGCTGAACTGGTTAAGATCGAGCCTAAGGCTATCGGCGTCGGTCAGTATCAGCACGATATGCCTCAGGCTCGTATGAGCGAGGCCCTCGGCGGTGTCGTTGAGGACTGCGTTAACTCAGTCGGCGTTGACCTCAACACCGCTTCATACTCTCTCCTCTCCTATATATCAGGTATCAATGCCGCTGTCGCTAAGAATATCGTCGCTTACCGCGAAGAAAACGGTAAGTTCACTGACCGTAAGGAACTCATGAAGGTCCCCAAGCTCGGAAAAAAAGCCTTCGAGCAGTGCGCAGGCTTCCTCAGAGTACGCGACGGTAAGAATCCGCTGGATAATACCGCCGTTCACCCCGAAAGCTATGACGCTGCTTCCTCTCTCCTCAGTGAGTGCGGTTTCACCCTCGCTGATGTGGCTGAGGGCGGCGCTTCCGGTATCACTGAAAAGGCTAAGGAGCTCGGTATCGACAATATCAGCTCTTCCCTCGGTATCGGCGTTCCTACTCTCACCGATATTATCAGCGAACTTAATAAGCCCGGCCGCGACCTCCGTGATGAGCTCCCGCCTCCGCTCCTCAGAAGCGGCGACGTTATGGAGATAAAGGACCTTAAACCCGGTATGGAACTCGTCGGCACTGTCCGCAATATCATCGACTTCGGCGCTTTCGTGGATATTGGCGTTCATGAGGACGGTCTCGTTCATATCTCTCAGATATGCAGCAGATATATCAAGCACCCACTCGAAGCTGTCAAGGTCGGTCAGGTCGTTAAGGTCCGCGTCCTTGAGGCTGATGTCAAGAGAAACCGTATCTCCCTCACCATGATCCTCGACGATAAGGCTGAGAAAAAAGAGAACCGTCCGCGTCCTAAGAAAAAGGAAAAACGTGAGAATAAGGGCTTCGATCCAACTAAACTCCACAACAGCGCTTTTAAGATCAAACAGAAGTAATGTACTTCGTCTATATTATCAGATGCAGCGGCGACCGGCTCTATACCGGTATCACTACCAATGTGGATCGCCGCTTCTCTGAACACTCCGGCAGCGCGAAAGGCGCTAAGTTCACTCACGCTTACCCTCCCGAAGCCGTTCTGGCTGTGTGGAGCGCTCCCGACCGCAGCTGCGCCTCTAAACTGGAGTACTGTATAAAACACCTGCCCAGACAGAAAAAGCTGCTCCTCATCAGCGATAACTCCGCCTTTGAGACGCTCCTCGACAATCTGGACTGCACCACTTTCGTGCGACAATACACAGATCAAACTGCATTAGGGTAGTACCCTTAGTGCTGCTTTATATGTAACCATCGGGGAAAACCTTTCTGAGGAAAGGTTAATTCCCCGAACCCCTTTCCAAAGACTTTTGACTCCAAATTTTAGCCGAACAGGGCGCGCCATGAAGTACTTGCCGTACTTGCTTATTACCATGGCACGCCCTGTTCGGCTAAAATTTAAAATTGAAAGTTTTAGGAAAGGAGTTTGAGGAAAAACCTTTTTCAAAAGGGTTTTCCTCAATAGTAGCGTATAAAAGCAGCACTAAGAGTACTACCCTAATGTCGTCTGAGCCTGCGGTATCTCCGCTTCTGCTATCGCTGTGACCTCCGTGAACGTCATCTTCAACAGATTGTTCGGCATCTCAAATCCCCTGAGCTGCCCCTCGCTGTCCACTGTCAGTATGTAGTCGCCGCCTTCAAGACTGCCGGATACCTGCATCATTCCGTCCTTCAGCTCTCCGCTGAGACGCTCCAGCCGCGCAGAACTGTCCACCGCTTCGATCAGATTCAGCATCATCGCTTTCACCGGAAGCGCTGTCCTCGGTACGGAAAAACTCAGCCCCTTGTAGCTGGCTGTGACATTCCCTTCGCTGAACGTCAGCATTACTCCGCTGAGCGTGTTCGGCGTGTCAAACTCGATCTCCCACTCTCCGTCACCGCATCTGCGTACCCTGCCATCTGCATTCAGCTTGTCAAGCTCTATGCTCACCTCCGCCGAAAATGCACAGTTCAGACCGTTTCTCCGCTCTGCTGTGTCCTTCGCCGGTACCGCACAGGCTGTCAGCACCATCACCATAATTACAGCAAAAACGGACGTAATTAGTTTTCTCATGATAACCGCTCCATTCTACAGTTTTATCACTCTCTTTTACGTCCGCTGTTTTTTACATTATTCCATTGTGCTTATCTTTTAGTATCCTGAACGCATCAGACAGACTTCCGATAATATCCCTCGGCAGCATTGCCTCCTGCCCCAGCTTTTCCGCTGCTGCATCTCCTGCAAGTCCGTGTATATATACTCCGGCACAGGCTGCGTCAAAGGCACTGTAGCCCTGCGCTGCTATGGCTCCGATGATGCCAGACAGTACATCTCCGCTGCCGCCGCGGCTCATTCCAGCATTGCCTGTGTGATTCACCGCTGTCATGCGGCTGTCAGCTACCACTGTTCCTGCTCCTTTCAGCACTACTGTTATGCCGAACTTCTCCGCAAACTTCTCCGCCGCTGTCAGCCGGTTCTCATTTACTATCGTTGTCTCACATTTCAGCAGCCGCGCCATCTCGCCCGGATGCGGTGTTATTATGAGCTCTGCCTGACGGTTCGCTATTATATTTATGTCACGGGCTAAGCAGTTTATTCCGTCTGCATCAATTATTACCGGTACCTTCGCGGAAGATATTACACACCGCAGTACCTCTGCCGTATCGTTGGTCACTCCCATTCCACAGCCGATAACTATTGCATCTGCCTTCTCTATCTCATCAAGCAGACAGTTGCGGTTGCTGTCATACAGCATATTTCCGTAGTCGTCCTCGTCAAGTATCTTATAGGTCGCTTCCGGCGCAAGCACTGATACCGTGTCTATACACTTCTCCACCGATGCTGTGCGGACAAGTCCGGCACCGCTGCGGAGTGCGCCAAGTGTCGCAAATGCCGCTGCTCCGCGCATCTCTGCACTTCCGGCTATGACAAGCACCCTGCCGAATGTGCCCTTGTGCGCATCACGCTCCCTCTTGGGCGGATAGCCTGCAAGGAAGTTGCGGTCGATTATGTGGTATTTGCGCTCCTCCTCTATCGCCTCAAGCGCTACGGGCGGTATGCCTATGCCTGCCACGGTTATCTTTCCGCAGTACTTCTTCAACGGATACTGGGTCATTCCGCTCTTTCTGAAGCCGAATGTTATGGTCTCATCTGCTTTGAAGGTACCGTCAGATACAGTTCCTGTTCCGCAGTTTCCTCCGCTGGGTACATCTACAGCTATCTTATATGCCGAGCTGCCTATGGAGAATATACTCATCAGGTCCTTGTCAAGACTGCCGTGGAATCCCGTTCCGAATACGCCGTCTATCAGTATATCCGCTGATACTATCGCTCCGCGTATGTCTATCCGGCGCTTCTGCTCCTTCAGCATCACTGCTTCTATGGGCGTAAGCTCCTTCTTCGCGGAAAGCTCCGATACCTCGCTGTCGTGTATCGTCATGAAATCTATCTCTGCCGCTTCAAGTGCAGCTATGTCCTCCGCGGTACGGTAGCCGTTTATTACCTTCACTCTCGCCGGTAGTGCCTTGAAGGTCTCACGGGACAGCATTGTGTCCGGCGCTTTCACCAGACATACCACTGTTACCTCATAGCCGCGGTACACCAGATCGGCAGCGGCTGCAAAACAGTCTCCGCCATTGTTTCCGGAACCTGCAAGGAATACTGCGTGGGTGTCTGCGGGAGCTTTTCCTGTCTCACGGCGGCTGCTTTCTGCTATCAGATCCGACAGCGCCTTGCCTGCATTCAGCATCAGCTGCTTCCTGCTTACTCCCAGCTTCTCCGATCTTTCCTCTATCTCTGCCATCTGCTTTGGTGTGACTATCTGCATGATATTTTCCTCCTTGCGTTCAGAGCTTTATCCCTCGTGTGATTCCTTCTCCAGCTTAACCCTCAGCGATCTCGGAAGCGCAGTCTTGATATTCTCTATCATCTTTTCATTGGGTGAGAATATGAGCCGTGTCTTTCCGTATTCTTCGTGCTCAAAGTCTGCGTAGTACTCGTTTGATGCGATATTGTCCGATGCGATCACTACTGTCATATCCTCTGTCTCCGGAAGATCATCGCTGTATCTGCTGAATTCGCTGAATTTGCTTACGTTTACCGTCAGCATCGCCTTGCGCTTCTTCTTTGCAATTATCTTGTCTACGTCAAGCTCTCCGTTTGTAAAGGTGTACTCATACTCCACGTCCATTTCCTGGAGCTTGAAGTATATTCCGTAGCCTACGGCTGCTGCAAGCAGAAATCCGACGAATGTCAGCGGTGCACCTAATACCAGAGATAACAGTACTATGGCTATGACCAGCAGTATCCCGCATATCAGTAATGTCATATACCTCGTTTTCGCTGCGCTGCCTTGCTGCTTCTTTACCAGTTGTTCTGCAAAATGATCCATTGTATCCTCTCCTGATCTTTAAACTTATGATAATATAATAACACAAATCCGCTTCAATTTCAACTAAGCCGGATCTTTTTTTTACCACAGCTCTTATTATATACTAACGCATTTCAACATAATAATACCGCTTATATATAAGGCTTTATCATTTAAAATGACTATTTTTGTTAGTCATGGTTAACATTTAACATCTCACATTTGTTAGCATTATATAATATAATACAGCGGAGGTGAATTTGTTGAATCGTTCTATTTCTGGTGGGGTTTCTCCCATTGTTCGTACTGTCGAAAACAACTCGGGAAGTATGTCCCTCACTGAATACCCGGTGTTCCCAGGTATCAGTCTCGTGTATAAAAATGCCCATATGCTCCGATGTGACGCTGTTGTTCCGCCGGATCATGAGCTCATTCAGATCGAACACTGCTGCGAGGGCAGGTACGAACAGCACTTCGGCGATCAGTACTACTACCTGTCCGCCGGCGACCTTTCTATAAGCCGCTCTTCTGTCTCCGGCTCGGAAGTATACTTCCCTACAAGCAACTACCACGGCATTTCTGTACTCATCGACCCGGATTCCGCTCCGGATTCCCTTTCTTGCATTCTCGATGATGTCAATGTACGCCCTGCTGACCTGTTCAATAAGTTTTGCAGCTCCGGAAGCTGCTTCATTATTCGCTCTAACGATCGCCTTGAACATATCTTCTCGGAACTGTATACCGTTCCGGAATCTATCCGCGGCGGCTATATGAAGCTGAAAGTCCTCGAACTCCTGCTTTTCCTCAATACCGTCAGCAGCTCCGACGACCCTGTACCGGATAAACGCTGCTCCAAGTCTCAGGTCAAGCTCGCTAAAGCTGTGTGCTCCTACGTCTGCATGAATATCGGTACTCATTTTACTATTGACCAGCTCGCGGAACACTTCGGCGTTTCTCCTACCCATCTGAAAAACAGCTTCCGCAGCGTCTACGGCTCGTCTGTTTATGCCTTCGTCCGGACTCAGAAAATGCTCGCCGCAGCTCATATGCTCCAGGATACCGACCGGAATATCCTCGATATTGCCGGAGAGTGCGGCTACGATAACGGCAGTAAGTTCTCCAAGGCTTTCAGCAGCGTCATGGGCGTTACGCCCAGTGAGTTCCGTAAGAATAAGGATATTTCCATCGAAAGTCTGCGGCTGGAACGCAGAAATATGTTTT
>CADBNS010000060.1 GCA_902796065.1 Ruminococcus flavefaciens | reverse complement strand
TGTGGACAGGTTCTCAAGTTTTTCTGACGCAGATATATTTTCTTTATGTTGAGCATTGGTTGGCAAAGTTTAGTTGGGGGAGCAATAGAATTCCGACAGGAGGAGAAATTATGGATAAAAACGAGAAAAAACGAACCGGAGCAGCAGCGGTGATATGGTTTATAATCAGCCTGATCGTCACCATAGCCACAACGACCTGTATGCCGCGGCTTGTGGGAAGGAGCGCATCACGCGCCCATAAACGAAGCAAAATGCGATACCTTGACAAATAACAGGAGAAAGAGAATATGAGTGAATTACCAGTTGAACAGGCGGCAAAGGACGCGTTCAATAAGATAAAGGAAGTCATCAACAATCTGAACAAGATAAACATAGCGGTAGTAGGCAAGACGGGAGTCGGCAAGAGTACGCTTATTAATGCGGTATTCGGTGAAGAATTCGCGAAGGCTTGTGTCGGAGAGCCGGTGACTACAGAGTTCAGGAAGTACACGAAGCCGGAGAGTCCGCTGGCGATATATGATTCTCCGGGCTTTGACATGAACGAGCACAGTCCTGACGCAGTAAAGAAGGACCTGCTGAAAATCATCGATGAGGGCATAGCCTCGAAGGATATGGACAAGGCGCTGCACTGCATATGGTACTGTATCAGTACCGCCTCCGACCGTGTGGAGGAATCCGAACTGAAATGGCTTGCGGAGTTCACACAGGAGAACAAGCGATATAATGTACCCGTCATAATCATACTCACCAAATCCTACAGCAAGAAGAATGCGCAGGAGCTGAAGAACGTAATAGACAGCAAGATGCTGCCCGTCAAGAAGGTGATACCGGTACTTGCACAGGACTTCATCATAGATGATATGGTGGTATCCAAAGCATACGGACTGGACGAGCTGGTAGCTGTCATGGGGGCTGTTCTCCCCGAAGATCTTCAAAAAACGTGGCAGAACGTACAGAAAGCGGCTCTGGAGGATAAAGTAAGGTTTGCGAAGCGCATAGTAACAGCGAATGCTGTATCAGCGGCAGGAGTAGGAGCATCGCCTATCCCCTTCACAGATGCATCGGTACTTGTACCGCTGCAAATAACCATGATAGCAGAGATAACGGCAGTATTC
The DNA here is from genome assembly GCA_902796065.1 of Ruminococcus flavefaciens. Classification (GTDB taxonomy): domain Bacteria; phylum Bacillota; class Clostridia; order Oscillospirales; family Ruminococcaceae; genus Ruminococcus; species Ruminococcus flavefaciens_X. Next base: position 984 of record CADBNS010000060.1, on the reverse strand, counting down.
GGCGTAAACGTCAGCAAGAGCTTCATGACGGCAGTACTTGCCTCCACACTGGGAACAGGCGGAGCGACGGTACTTGGCCGCACGGTAGTCAGCAATCTCATCAAGCTGATACCGGGTGCAGGCTCAATAGTCGGCGGAGCGATCTCGGCGTCCACAGCCGGAGTGATAACGACAGCGCTGGGCAATGCCTACATAGGGATAATGAAAATGGTATTCAGCGGAGAGATGACCGTAGACCAGTTTGAATCCAAAGACGGCAAAAAGAAAATAACGGAGCTGTTCAGACAGGAGCTGAAAAACAAAAAGAACTGATACGCGATGTTTACCGTGGTAAACATTCTTGACATTTTCAAAAAAAAGAGACGTCATATATTGACTTATTTACCTAAAGATAGTATAATTAGTATGTATGGAATTATACCATTATGATACTTATATTCCGTGAAAAAAGCGGAGTGTTGTATTTAAATCTTGATTATAATTTATGGAGGTTATTTAACAATGAGCAGAGTTTACAACTTCAGTGCTGGTCCTGCTGTACTCCCCGAAGAAGTACTCAAAGAGTGTGCAGAGGAAATGATGGATTACAAGGGATGCGGAATGTCCGTAATGGAAATGTCTCACCGTTCAAAGGTATACGATGAGATCATCAAGGAGGCTGAAAAGGATCTCCGCGATCTTATGAATATTCCTGACAACTACAAAGTCATTTTCGTACAGGGCGGAGCATCTCTGGTATTCGCTGGCGTTCCTATGAACCTTATGAAGAAAGGAAAGGCAGCTTATATCATCACTGGTCAGTGGGCAAAGAAGGCTGCTCAGGAAGCTGAAAAGTACGGCGAAGTAGTAAGAGTAGCTTCATCTGCTGACAAGACTTTCTCATATATCCCTGACTGCTCAGACCTTGACATTCCAGATGACGTAGACTACGTATACATCTGCGAGAACAATACAATATACGGAACAAAGTTCTGGGAGCTCCCC
>CADBNS010000059.1 GCA_902796065.1 Ruminococcus flavefaciens | reverse complement strand
CGTGCTGTCCGGAATGTACTCCGACAGTGAGGTGCGCGGTCCTATGGCTTACATCAGCAGAGGTGCAGGTTCTCCGGCACTTGGGACATTCTTTGCCGTGTGCTGTGTGGGAGCATCTCTTGGCATGGGCGGTATGGTGCAGATAAACGCTGTGACGGACTGCCTTCCATACTGTGCTGACAGGCGTATCATTGGCGCTGCCGCATTTGTCATCGTGTATGCTGTCATCTCCGGAGGTGCCCGCCGTATCGGAAATGCAGCTTCCCTGCTGCTGCCTGTGGTGACGCTGCTTTATTTCGCCGGCTGTATCACCGTACTGGTTATGTTCCGCAGTCGTATCCCCGATGCGTTCAGCGCTGTATTCCGCGGTGCATTCGGTATCCGTCAGGTTTCCGGCGGGATCTGCGGTGCAGCTGTGGCAAGAGCCGCCTCTGTAGGCGTAAGGCGCGGTGTTTTCTCAAATGAGGCAGGTCTGGGCAGCTCACCTATCCTCCACTCCGGTGGCGGAGACTCCCGTACCCTTGCCCTCTGGAGCATGGCGGAGGTTTTCTTCGATACTATGATATGCTGCACTCTCACTGCCCTGACTCTTCTGTGCTCCGGTCAGGAGATTGGCAGCATGTTCAGCTCAGTGCTGCACAGCCGAAGCTCCCTGTTCATGTCCGCGGAACTGTCAGTTTATGCCTTCTGCACCCTCATCGGCTGGTATTACTGCGGTCTGGAGGCTTTCTCCTTCCTGTCAGGTGGTCAGCTGCAGTCTGCTTTCTGTCTCTGCTTCGCTGTTACCGTGTCTCTGGGTGCTGTGATAACTGCCGGCGATGTGTGGACTGTCTCTGACATACTCAACGGTCTTATGGCTGTGCCAAACCTCATCGCTCTTTTCCGTCTGAGATTCAGAGTGCAGTGTGTATATCTCCGCTTATCCGGTCAATAATCCGGATGTAAGACTTACGGAGATGATTCGTAATAATAATCACAGGGTATAAAAACTTTTTGTTGAATTATAACAATTCTGCACGCTGAGTTTTTTTAGTATTGACAAATCCTTACACATTTTGTATAATATATATTGTGTATAGTTGTGTCCGCAGGCACATTTTCCTGCGGAAAACGTTTTTCGGCTTTATTGGCGGCTACGCCATTAAGATATATATGGTACGGCTGTGCTGTATGCACTGACCGTCGATCGGCTACGGAAAATATCATGCCTTGCTGCATTATTCAGCCTCACCGCTCTGTTATTTTACAGGTACGTTTTTTATGGTCGGGCTGCTGCAGTGTTATTCTTATACCCTTTTTCAGGAATCGGAGTCTGAGATGATCATTGATATGCCTTTCCGCTGCTGTTTAACTACTTACCCAAAGCAGGGACGATGTTCGTTCTGCGCTCCCGTGCTTTATTCTCTGAAAGTGAGGTTTTATAGTGAACGCTAAGGATCCAACAAACAAAAGAGGCCGCAAGCCTGCCGCTTCTAACGCAACCGCTGCGCCTGCACCAAAAAAGAGGTACTATAAAAAGAAAACCGAGGAAACTACCTCTTCTCCCAGGAAATCTGCCAATGCAGCTGCTAAGGCTGCTAATCCTCCCGCTGCTCCGGCAACTGCTGCCAAGCCTGCTGCTAAGTCACGCTCATCACGCGCTAAGCAGCCTAAGGAGATAAAAAGAACTCCCGTGAGGATCATTCCCCTCGGCGGTCTCAATGAGATCGGTAAGAATATGACCGTGTTTGAATGCTCCAACGATATGTTCATTCTCGACTGCGGTCTGGCTTTCCCTGATGCCGATATGCCCGGTGTTGACATCGTTATCCCGGATTTTACCTACGTTGAGCGCAATGCCGACAAGATACGCGGTATCGTCATCACCCACGGCCATGAGGACCATATCGGCGGACTTGCCTACCTCCTCAAAAAGGTCAATGTCCCCGTTTATGCTACCCGCCTTACTATAGGCCTCATCGAGGGCAAGCTCAAGGAACAGGGTATGCTTGGAAAGGTCAACCTCAATATCGTTGAGCCTAAAAAGACCGTCAAAATGGGCTGTATGGCTGTCGAATTCATCAAGGTCAACCACTCTATCCCCGATTCTGTAGGTATGGCTATCCATACCCCTGCCGGTATCATCGTTCACACCGGCGACTTCAAGGTGGACTACACTCCCATCGACGGCAAAATAATAGATCTGGCACGCTTCGGTGAGCTGGGCAGCAAGGGCGTTCTGGCTCTTATGGCTGACTCCACCAACGCTGAGCGTCCGGGTTATACCCACTCCGAACGTACTGTCGGCGAGTCCTTCGACCGCCTCTTCAAAAAGGGCGAGGGAAAGCGTATCATTATCGCTACCTTCTCCTCCAATATCCACCGCGTCCAGCAGATAATCAACTGCGCTGTACGCTACGGCAGAAAGGTCGCTATCTTCGGAAGAAGTATGGTCAATGTCGTGAATACCGCCATCGAACTTGGCTACCTCGATGTTCCCGACGGTGTTATCATCGACATCGAACTCATGAACCGATACGAAAATGAACGCATCGTCCTCATTACTACCGGAAGTCAGGGAGAGCCTATGTCCGCTCTGACACGTATGGCGATGAATGACCACAAGAAGGTCAATATCACCCCCATGGACTTCATTATCATCTCCGCTACACCTATCCCAGGCAATGAGAAGTTCGTTACCCGCGTGGTCAATGAGCTGATGAAATCCGGCGCAGAGGTCGTTTATGAGGCTATGTACGAAGTACACGTTTCCGGTCACGCTTGTCAGGAGGAGCTCAAACTCATGCTGGCTATGACCCGTCCGAAGTTCTTCATGCCTGTTCACGGTGAGTACAAGCACCTCAAAAAACACGCTGATCTTGCTCTCCAGATGGGTATTCCCAAGGAAAATATCATCATCGGTGAGATAGGCAATGTCGTTGAGACTGACGGTAATACCATGAAAATCGTTTCTCAGGTGCCCTCCGGCCGCGTTCTCGTTGACGGTCTGGGCGTCGGTGATGTCGGATCTATCGTTCTCCGCGACCGTAAGCACCTCGCTGAGGACGGCCTCATAATCATCGTTATCGGCATCGAAAAAGCTACCAATGAGATCGTTGCCGGTCCGGACATCATCTCCCGCGGCTTCGTCTACGTCAGGGAGTCCGAGGAGCTCATGGAGGAGGCTAAGACCCTCCTGACCGATACCCTCGCAGGCTGCTCCTACGCTGAGCTGAAGGAGTGGAATACTCTCAAAGGAAAGCTGCGCGACGCACTTTCAGACTACATCTACCAGAAAACAAAGCGCAGTCCTATGATACTCCCCATAATTATGGAAACATGATAAAGAGTTTCTGAAAGGAGCTTTGGAATTGAAAAAGAAGTTTCCGGCAGTGTTCATCGGCTTTATGTCTGCACTGCTGTTGACCTCTGCGTTTTCCTCTGTGATGCTCTATCACTACAATAACTGCCTCGGCGTTATTGGTATGGTGTGTACGGCTATTCTGCTCATCGCAATGGCTGCACTCCTTATCCTATCTACAAGGAGCACTATCCGCCATATCTCCAAAATGAACGCACATCTGGAAAACTCAGCCGCAGAGTATATGAACTCATTGCCTGCACCTATCGCTGTTATCGATAACCACCGGCAGTTCGTCTGGTATAACCAGATGTTCGCCGAAAATATCAGCCGCGGTGACGACCTGTATGGTCTTGTGTTCAGTGACTACGTTAAGATCGACCTGGATTCCCTCGAACAGGAGGGCGAATGCTACTGCCATATCAAGGGCACTGTGTATAAGGTCCACGCTGAACGCTTTGAACAGAACGATATTTCGTTCCTCATTATCCTCTTTCAGGACGAGACCGCGTATTACAGCCTCAAAAAGGCTTCCGATGATTCACACCCCAATGTGGTCATCATCACTATCGATAACTACGATGAGATCATGCAGAATGCAAAGGAAAGTGAAAAAGCTCTCGCCTCTGTTGAGACTGAGCAGCTTATCGAACTGTTCATGAGCTCTACTAACGGCTTCATTAAGAAAACTTCCTCTAATACCTTCTACGCGGTCATGGAAAACCGCCACCTCGAAGAGAAAATTGAGGATAAGTTCAAGATACTCGACTCCGCCCGCAATATCAAGATCGCAGGCAAGTACCCACTTACCTTCTCCATCGGTGTAGGTCAGGGTGCCGCTACCCTCGCGGAAAGCGAGAAGATCGCCCGTCAGTGCCTTGATATGGCCCTCGGACGCGGCGGAGATCAGGCTGTTGTCAAGACCGATAACGGCTACCGCTTCTTCGGCGGCGTATCCAAGGGTGTTGAGAAAATGTCCAGAGCTAAGACCCGTATCATCGCCAATGCCCTTCAGGACCTCATTGCCAACTGCGACAGAGTGTTCCTTATGGGCCACCGCTTCGGCGATCTGGACTCTGTCGGCGCCTGCTGCGGTCTCGCCGGTGCTGTGGAAATGCTGGGCAAGGACGCTTATATCGCTGTTGACCGTACACACAATCTGGCTTCTCACCTCATCGATATTATCGAGGAACGGACCAGCGATTCCCTCTTCATTACTCCTGATGAGGCTGTGGGTATGATCGGCAGCAGAGACCTCCTTATCATTACTGATACCCACAATAAGGACTTCCTCGAAAGCCGCGCTCTCTACGACCGCGCTCAGTCCGTCGTTGTTGTGGATCACCACCGTAAAACTGTCAATTTCATCGATAATGCGGTCATTTTCTACCACGAGCCTTACGCTTCTTCTGCCTCCGAAATGGTCACTGAACTCATTCAGTACTTCAATTTCAGTCAGGATACAAGATACCCAAGCTATCACGCCGATGCTCTCCTCTCCGGTATCATGCTGGATACCAAGAACTTCGTCATGAGGACCGGTGTGCGTACCTTTGAGGCTGCGGCTTATCTGAAAAAACTGGGAGCTGATACCGTGGCTGTCAAGCTGCTGTTCTCCAACTCCATCGATTCTTACAAACGCAAGGCTCAGATCGTTTCGTCTGCCAAGATACATAACCGCTGCGCTATCGCTACCGCCGATTTTAAGGCCGACGATATGCGACTCGTTGCTCCGCAGGCTGCTGATGAGCTGCTCAATATAACCGATGTGGACGCCTCTTTCGTCGTCTACAGCTTCAATAACGCTGTGAATATCTCCGCCCGTTCAATGGGTGCGCTGAATGTTCAGGTTATCATGGAAACTCTGGGCGGCGGCGGCCATCAGACTATGGCTGCTGTTCAGCTTGACAATATAACCGTTGAAGATGCAACGAAAATGCTTATCTCAGCTATCGACAGCAACCGCTCAGATGCACTTAAAAACTGATCTATCGAAAGGAAGGTATAAATATCATGAAAGTTATCTTTTTACAGGACGTTAAAGGCTCAGGCAAAAAAGGTGAGGTAAAGAACGTTGCGGACGGCTACGCAAGAAATATGCTGCTGCCTAAGGGTCTGGCTGTTGAGGCTACTTCCTCGAATATGAACAAGCTGGAGGGTCAGCAGTCATCCGCCCAGCACAAGGCTGATGTTGAAAAGCAGGCTGCTCTTGAGGCTGCTGCTAAGCTCAAGGACCAGAAGGTTACCATCAAGGCTAAGGCTGGATCAAATGACAGACTTTTCGGCTCCGTTACCGCTGCTAATGTCGCTGACGCTGTTAACGCTGCTTTCGGTCTGAATATCGACAAGAAAAAGATCTCTCTCAGCACCGATATAAAGAACTTCGGCAGCTATAAGGCTGTTGTCAAGCTCTATACCGGTATCAGTGAGACCGTTGACATTGAAGTAGTTGAGGGTTAACTGATACTCTGTCATGGAAGATAATAATATTCTGATGTCCGCAAGGGAGCTGCCACACAGCATCGAAGCGGAACAGTCCGTTATCGGCGCTGTTATCTCCGATCCATCGGTGCTCCCGCAGGTAGTTGAGCTAATAAAGCCGGATTACTTCTACAGCGAACAGCATAAAGCTATTTACGGCATTATCCTGCGTATGTTCACAAGCGGTGCTCCAGTCGATATTGTCACTGTCCTCAATGAGGCGGAAAAACTCCATATCTTTGAGAGTTCCACCGAGGGTAAGCGCTATTTGCAGGAGATCGGCACTATCCTCCCCTCTACCTCCAACATCGAAAGCTACTGCCGCATCGTGGCTGACAAGTACTTTGTCCGCAGTCTGGGGGTTGTTGCGAGAAGTATTCTTGAGGATATTCAGTCCGGTGAGTCCGACGCTCAGCTCCTCCTCGATGCTGCTGAGCAGAAAATATATGATATTCGTCAGGGACGCGATGTCAAGGGTCTTGTACCACTGGGCGATGCTGTGCTTGAAGCCTACGACAGGCTCGGCAAGATCACCGGTGAGGACAAGGAAAAGTACGTGGGCGCTAAAACCGGCTTCACTATGCTGGATTCCATTACCTCCGGCCTTAATAAGTCCGACCTCATCATCATCGCTGCCCGTCCCGGTATGGGTAAGACCTCCTTCGCTATGAATATCGCTACCAATGTCGCAAGACGCAGCGATAAGGACGTCGTTACCTTCAACCTCGAAATGTCCAAGGAGCAGCTGGCTACCCGTATCCTCTCCACTGAGGCGCTGGTGGATTCAAGCTCTCTGAGAAACGGCCGCATTCAGGCGGAGGACTGGGTAAAACTGGCTACAAGTGCCGGCTACCTCACTACCCTGCCCCTGTATATCGATGATACTGCAAGTATGACCGTTCAGCAGATGAAGGCTAAGCTAAGGCGTGTCAAGAATCTGGGACTCGTCATCATCGACTACTTACAGCTCATGGAATCTACCTCACGCTCCGATAACCGCGTTACCGTCATCTCTGAGATAACCCGTCAGCTGAAGGTAATGGCGAAGGAGCTCAATGTTCCCGTTATCCTCCTCTCTCAGCTGTCCCGTGCCGTTGAGAGCCGTACTGATAAGCGGCCTATGCTGTCTGACCTCCGTGAATCCGGTTCTATCGAGCAGGATGCCGATATTGTTCTCTTCCTCTACCGCGACGCCTACTACAACAAGGAGAGCCAGAGACAGAATATCTCTGAATGCATCGTGGCTAAAAACCGTCACGGTGAGACCGGTACCGTTGAGCTGTACTGGGACGGTCAGTATACACGCTTCTCAAATCCGGACTACTCTACTCCGCCGGAGAACTGATATGCTTGATAAAATATATGACTTCATTTGCGAAAATAATATGATCAATAAAGGCGATACCGTTGTTTGCGGTCTCTCAGGAGGCGCTGACAGCGTTTGCCTTTTATTATCGCTGTTTCAGCTGCGTGAAAGACTGGGTATCACTGTGGAGGCTCTCCACGTCAACCACTGTCTGCGCGGTAAGGAAAGTGACCGCGATGAGGAGTTCTGCCGCCAGCTGTGCAGCTGTCACTCTATCCCGTTTACCGCTGTTTCCGTCAATGTCAGGGAGTACGCAATGGTAAACTCCCTCTCCGATGAGGAGGCTGCACGTAAGCTGAGATATGATGTTTTTGCTGCCAATACCTGCGGTAAGCTGTTAGCCACGGCTCACAACGCCGACGATAACCTTGAGACCCTCATTCTCAACCTCACAAGAGGTACAGCTCTCAAAGGTCTTGCCGGTATTCCTCCTGTCAGGGACAATATTGTCCGTCCCCTGCTGACTGTAACACGCCACGAAATCGAGCAGTTCCTTGCAGATATGGGTCAAAGCTACGTTACCGACAGCACTAACCTTTCCGATGACTACACACGCAATAAGATCCGCCACCGGATCGTACCTATGCTCCGTGAGCTGAACAGCTCCGTCATTGAGACCTCCGTCACCTCCATATCCGGTCTGCGCAGTGAGAATGCGCTCATCGAACAGTTGACCGATGATGCTGAGGATAAGTGCCGGAATGGTAATACCTTGTCCGGACTGTGTGAGTTCCATCCGGTAGTGCGGAGACGCTGTATCGCCCGTTTGCTTGCGAGGAACAAGCTGCCATACTCCCACAGGAGACTGTCTGAGATCGATGGCATTCTCATGAATAATGGTAAGATTAATATCTCAGGCGATATTTATGCAGTTGCTAAAAACGGTGTGCTTTCTCTTATCTCTCTGCCGGACGCTCCTGCACCGGAACTGTCCTGCGAGATGATCATTGGTGAAAATGCCATTTTCCCGGACCGGATACTCCGGTGTGAGATGGTTGATTGTGACAATTTAAAGAAATTTAGCTCTGTTCACAAAAAATTAACATTTTATCTCCTTGATTATGATAAAATTATAGGAAGAGCTGTTGTGCGCAACCGCCGGTTCGGTGATAAGATACAGCTCCCCGGCAGAAACTTCTCTTCTTCTGTGAAAAAACTCATCAACGAAAATGTATCCCTGGATAAGAGAGGTTCCATGCACTTTATAGAGGATGATAACGGTACCATTTTTGCGGAGTATATTGGTATCGCTGATCGTGTCAGACCACGGTCAGACACAAAAAAACTCCTGATAATCACTGTTTACAGTAACCATCAAGATTGGAGTGAATCTATTGACACCTAAAAAAAGCAAGGGTATCGTTACGTATCTGTTTATTCTCGTTCTTGCCATTTTCTGTCTCTACTACATCGGCACAAAACTGGGTCAGAATTCCGAAAGAACTGAGTACGCTTCCGTCATTACCCACTTTGACAACTACGAAGTTTGCTACTATGAACTGGACCTCGGCACCGGCGACCTCATCTACCAGCTTCTGGGTGAAGAGGAAAAACACGCCTACAATGTCCCAAGTGTCCAGATGTTCTATGAGGATACCAAGAACTATCGTCAGGAATACAATGAACTGCACCCCGATGCCCCGCTTGTGCAGGACTTCATCAAGGTCACCGACAGAACCTGGCTGTATTCTCTTATTCCTGTGATACTTACCGTTCTCCTCGGTATCGCTATCCTCTTCTTTATGATGAAACAAAGTGCCGGCGGAAGCAAGTATACCACCTTCGGTAAGGCTAACCTCAAAAATCAGGCAAATACCCGCAAGGCTACTTTCGCTGATGTTGCAGGTGCTGATGAGGAAAAACAGGAACTTGCCGAAATCGTCGATTTCCTGAAACACCCCAATAAATACGCTGATATTGGTGCTAAGGTGCCTAAGGGTGTACTTCTCCTCGGACCTCCCGGTACCGGTAAGACCCTGCTGGCAAGAGCTGTTGCCGGTGAGGTAGGCTGTCCTTTCTTCCCTATCTCCGGTTCGGACTTCGTTGAGATGTTCGTCGGCGTGGGAGCTTCCCGTGTCAGAGACCTCTTCGATCAGGCTAAAAAACACGCTCCGTCTATCGTTTTCATCGATGAGATCGATGCTGTCGGTCGTCACAGAGGCGCCGGTCTCGGCGGCGGTCACGATGAACGCGAACAGACCCTCAACCAACTGCTGGTCGAAATGGACGGCTTCACCGGTAACGAAAATGTTATTGTTATCGCCGCTACAAACCGCCGCGATATTCTTGATCCCGCTCTCCTGCGTCCCGGTCGTTTCGACAGACAGATCGTTGTCGGCTACCCCGATGTAAAGGGTCGTGAGGATATTCTCAAAGTTCATGCTAAAAATAAGCCGCTGGGTCCCGATGTTGACCTCAAGGTCATCGCTCAGACTACTCAGGGATTTACCGGCGCAGACCTCGAAAACCTCCTCAATGAAGCCGCTCTCCTCGCTGCAAGAGCTGAGCGCCTCGCTATCACTGAGGCCGACATCGAAGAGGCTACTATGAAGGTCATTGCCGGTCCTGAGAAGAAGTCAAGGATAGTTACTGAGCACGACCGCCGCGTTACCGCTTATCATGAGTCCGGTCACGCTATCGCTGCTTATAACCTCCCAACTCAGGATAAGGTTCATCAGGTCACTATCATTCAGCGAGGTATGGCTGCCGGTCTTACTGTTACCCGTCCCGATAACGACGATCAGCACGTTTCACGCAATCAGATGCGCGAAAGTATCATCATGCTCCTGGGCGGCCGTGTTGCAGAGGAACTTATCCTCGACGACATCTGCACCGGCGCTTCCAACGACATCGAACGCGCTACCAAGACCGCTCGCAATATGGTCACACGCTACGGTTTCTCCAAGAGACTGGGTACCGTTGTTTACGGCTCCGAAAACGATGAAGTCTTCCTGGGCAAGGATTACGGCCACACAAGAAATTACAGTGAGGCTGTTGCTTCTGAGATCGATGAGGAGGTCAAATCTATCATCGAAAAGGCTTACTCCGACTGCGCTGATATTCTCCGCGCTAATATCGATAAGCTCCACCTCCTTGCAAAATACCTCCTTAAATTCGAGAAGATCGATGGTGAGGACTTCGAGAAGCTCATGCGCGGTGAGATCACTGAGGACGTTCTTATCGATACTCCACAGAGTACCGATAATTCGGACGATACTCCAGCTCCTTCGATCTCCGGCGAACCTGCCGAGGCTCTTTAATAACTACAGGCTGTCGCTTTCTGCGGCAGCTTTTTTATGTCCGTTCGATGAAATTCTCTTACCCCCTGTTGACTATTTCTCTTTTTTATGATAGAATAATAAGTGACATATATTATTACTGAGGAGGTTTATTTTATGGGTAAACATCAAATTAAAAATGTTGTATGGACTGATAAGAAACGTACTCTCTTCGGCCTTCCCCTGTCCTTCACTACTTACTACCTGACCGAAACTAAACTTATCACTAAGGCTGGTTTCTTCAATGTCGATGAGGATGAGATAGACCTTTATAAGATCACTGATAAAAAGATACTCCGTCCTATGGGTCAGAGAATGTTCGGCTGCGGCTCTATTATGATCTACAGCCGCGATACCGATACTCCTACTAAGGAGATTCACTGCATCAAGAATGTCCGTGAGGTTTCTGATATGATCGATGAGTACCTTAACAAAATGCGCGATAAGTACGGCATCCGCGGACGCGACCTCATGGGTTACCATGACGGCTACCACGACGACCACTCCGATATGGGCGAGTTTTAACGGCTTCAGGAGGTTTTAGATGCTCTCATTTATTACAGAAAAAACAACCTCATGGGATAAACTCAAGGCTGAAAAGCGTCCGATCTTTATCTACGGCATGGGTGACGGCGCTCTTAAAATTATGTCCGTCTTTAAACAGAAGGGTATCACCCTCTCCGGTATCTTCGCCAGCGATGACTTCGTTCGCGGTCACTCCTTTGAGGGTTACCGCGTCCATAAGCTCTCCGAAGTTGAGGAAATGGTGGACGATTTCGTCGTTGTCCTCGCTTTCGCTGCCGGCTATCAGGAGCTCGTTGACAGGATCACCGACATCGCTTCACGCCATACCCTCTATGTGCCCGATGTTCCGGTGGTGGATGTGGGACTGTTCACTTACGACTACTGCATTGCCAATGAACAAAAAATTCAGCAGGTCTACGATATGCTGGCTGACGATTACTCACGCAAGGTCTACGCTAATATCATCAATTTCAAGATCAGCGGCAATATTGAGTACCTCTCCAGCGTTACTACTCCCAAGTCGGAGATCTACAAGAAGATCATCAAGCCTCATATGAATGACACTTATGTGGATCTTGGCGCGTATAACGGCGATACTATCCGCGAACTGCTGGAGTTCACTCATGGCAGATACCACGCTCTCTATGCCCTTGAACCCGACAGGAAGAACTTCAAAAAACTCAATAAATTCATCGACGGTATGCTCAATGTCAATGCGTTCAATGCTGCGGCATGGTGCGTGGACAGGGAGCTCCCCTTCGCTGCAAAGGCTGGCCGTCAGTCCGCTATTGCTGCAAATGCTGAAACTATGATAGACTGCCGCTCAGTTGATTCTGTCCTCGACGGTAAGTCCGCAAGTATCATCAAAATGGACGTCGAAGGCTTTGAACGTGAGGCTATCTGGGGCGCCGCTCAGACTATCGGTCACTTTGCCCCGAAGATGATGGTCGCTCTCTATCACCGCAATGAGGATATTTTTGAGCTGCCGCTCCTTATTAAGGCGCTGAATCCGGACTATAAGATCTATATCCGCCACCAGCTCTATATCCCTGCCTGGGAGACCAATCTCTACGCCACTACATAAACCCGCCCCGAATAAGGGCAGCTTACTTATTGCAGTTTTATATGTAACCATCTGGGGGATCCTTTCTGAGGAAAAGTTATCCCCCCGTTATTCGCGTATAAAATCTGCAAAAAGGGTGCTGCCATTATTCGGGGTCGTTTTTATAACGCAAAAAGGGACCGTGCGAAACGGTCCCTCTTGTTATTTAGTGGGTTATTACTGTCTGTAAGGGAGGCTTGAGATCTCCTTTACATCGTACATCTGTACTGCAACTGAGTCCATACCTGTGATTCCGTCGCCGGGATTGAAGCAGTCTGCGTTCTTCTTAGCCTGCTCGCTCAGCGGATACTTGTTCTCATTTGCTACGAACTGGAGTATTGCCAATGCGTCTGAAAGAGTTACCTTTCCGTCAAGGTTAGCGTCACCGTATACCACATTACCCTGCTGCTGAGGCTGAGTAGTAGGCTTGGTAGCAGGCTGTGTTGTCGGCTGTGAAGACGGCTGTGTTGCCGGAGCTGAGCCTGTCTTGTATACTGCCTTGATAGTAACGCCTTCACTTACGGGTACAGTGATCTCATCTGATGAGGTATTGCTTACGTTTGCTCCTGTTACCTCCCAGTGATCGAAGCTGTAGCCTTCCTTGGGCATTGCCTTCACTGTTACAGGATAGTCTGTGTAGTACTTGCCTGTCCATGTGCTCAGTGTATCGTCAAGATTGATGGTGTTGAACTTTACAGAACCCTTGCTGCCGTCATTGCTTACAGTTACGCTTGCAAGACTGCCGGTGAGTCCCATATATGTCTTCATCATGCTTGTTATGTTGCCGTATCTTGTGTTGTAGAAGGTCTCAAGCAGCTTGTAGTCCTCCTCAAATGTAGACTCGTTGTGTACGTGCTTTGAGGACGGGAATCTCTTGTATGTATCAAGGATCTGCTCCTTGAATCCTCTGTAGTAGTTGATAGCCTCAGTGGTCTTCTTAGTATCGAAGTTGTAATTTGCCATATCCATGAAGCTCAGCTCAAACTGCTTCTTGAAGTCAGCGTTCTTCATCAGTGCTGAGAATGCGCCGCTCAGTGAGCCGCCGCCGCCCATGCCGAATCCGCCGCCTCCGACCTGATTGAAGCTGTTGAAGGTAGGACCTGTCTCACTTACCTTGTCTGCAAGGTTTGCGCTGTACTCTGTATCGAACAGTACCATACGCCACTTGCCGTCTGCCCACGGATTCTCCGGATCAACTGTGTTAGCTCTCCATACGCCGGTGTTGTTGTTCGGCCAGTCGTGGTTGCCCCAGTAGATCTGGGCGCCGAAGTAGTCGATAAAGCTCTGGATGTCCAGCTTTTCGCAGACTGCCTTGTAGTTTGCGTCATTGCTCATATCGTTTCTTGAGATCTCATTGAGGAGGTTGTTCCAGTCTGTCTGGTCCTGATTTGAGCCGTCCTCAAGGGTATTGTTCTTTATGTAAGCAACATCGTTCTTCTTGATGCCGTAGTGTGACTTGAAGTAATCGGTGTTGTACTTCTCCATGAGCTGATAAATGCCCCAGAATTCGCCGTCGATGAAGAGTATGCACTCACTTGTTGCCTGAGTTGCCATATCTCTGTCGCCGACCAGTGACTGGTTAACTGAATCACGGAAGAAACCTGCCATATTGTCGTTTCCGCCGTTTCTTATAGTAAAGCCATTGAATGTATCGATGACCTTGTTGTTCTTAGCCTTTGTGGACTTGCCCTCAAAGAGATCGTATGTTACTTCACCCTTGCCGTAGTCCATACGTGTGAAGATGTTGAAGCTCTTCTGTGCCCATGCACGAGATGCGGCACCCTTTGTTCTGATGCCTACGTTCTGGGATACGACGCTCTCGCCGTTGTCGAAGATCTCTATGTTTGCGGGACGCTCCCACTCTGGACCCTTCTGGTTGTAGTTAGCCTGTGACATGAATGCAAAGTCGCCCATTCCGCCGCCAAAGCCGAAGCCTCCGCCTACGAAATCGCCCCACTCTTCATCTGTCTCACCCTCAGGCTGCTCAGCCGGTGCATCTGCCATTATTGCGGGCTGCTGTGCATTTCCGCCGTTCCAGTCGCCCATGTTCATGTTGAAGTTGCCCCACGTAGACTGCTGATCCGGTGCGTTAATGTCGCCGGCAGTAAATGCATTCTGATTGTTGTCGCCGTTCCAGTTGAACTGACCGGGATTCCACGGCTGATTCTGACCCTGCTGGTTAGGATCCTGCTGCTGTCCAGGGATATTCCACTGACCGCCGGGATTCCATGGCTGGTTCTGACCCTGCTGATTAGGGTCCTGCTGCTGGTTAGGATCCTGCTGCTGTCCGGGGATATTCCACTGACCGCCGGGGTTCCACTGCTGACCGGGATCACCCTGACCGGGCATTCCCCATGTCATTCCGCCGCCGCCCTGCTCGTACACCTTACCTGTTACGTAGATGCCTTTTTCATAGTCGAAGAGGTTGGACGGGTCAGTTACCAGTGAGACTACCTTCATTTTTCTGTAGCGCTCAACATTTGCTGAACCTACGAAGTATGTCTTGGTAACGATGTCGCTCTGTCTGCCCTGTGCATCAACTGCGATCGCACGGACGATTGCTGCTTTCAGGACTCCCTCATCAGGAGCAAGTATATCTGTATATGCACTTATATCTGTACGTGCACTGTATACATTAGGAGTATTTGTCATATCCTTGATGCTTATTGGTCCTGTGTAGCGCTCTGATGATGTTGTCGGATCACTTCCGTCGGTTGTGTAGTAAATCGCTCCGCCCTGAGGTGCTTCAAGTGTGAGGCTGAATCCGCTGTCGTAGAAACCGCTCTCCTGTGAGAATAATGGTGTTCTTACTGCTGCTGATCCCTCCGGTGCAGTATTTGCCTGTCCGGGAGTGCAGCTGAGTACGTAATACTCACCGCTTCCCTCGGGATACTGTCCCATGGAAGTGTCTGATGCCATTGATTCAAATGTTACGGTGCTTACCTGATTGCCGCTTGCATCGGAGAGAATGAGTGTCTCACCTGATGTGGAAAGACCGAACGGTGCGATGGAGCTGTTGTTTGCAGCGCCGTCTGCGTCGCAGAATACGACAAGTCTGCCGCCTGCTGCGATAGATGTGCCCTGTGCGAAGGTATATCTGAAGGGCTTGTCAGCCTTGTCAGAGAGACCCCAGCCGCTGATGTCCACGCTGCTTCCGGAGCTGTTATACAGCTCTATCCAGTCGTAATTTCCGCCGTCCGGAGCTGCGTAAGTCGTGTTCTTAGGGCATACTTCGTTGATAGTCACTGTATCTGCGGCTGATGCAGCGACTGTTGGGATACTGCTGATTATCATTCCGAGGCACAGCAGTCCAGAGATAGTTTTGCGTGTGAATTTCTTCATACTTTTTAGTCCTCCTGTCATGAGATAAAATTAAAATTACGGAACCCGTTCCCCCTCAGGACGTGGAGTTACTACTCTTTTTTCTATATAACCCGATTATACCACGGCATTAAAAAATTGTCAATAAACCAGTAAGATTTCAGCAATAAATGGTTAATAAGTCACAAAAAATGCCATTCGCCGCTGCCCGTTTTCCACTGAGGAGGTCAGAATGTATCGAAATCGACAAAATTTGAAGAATCCGCCTGAGACCCTTGAATTTGACGCGCCGGAGTAGTATAATATTATGGCATTATTAATTGTTGCTCCGCCGTCTGACCCTGTGCCTGACCTGCGGAGCAATAAACATGAGGAGATATTTATGGAAGAAGTCAAAACCAAACGCACTGAGGAAAAGCTCAAACCCAAGCTGTTCTCAGTTATGAAAAACTACTCAAAAGAGCAGCTGGTCAAGGACATCGTGGCTGGTATCATTGTCGCTATCATCGCTCTGCCGCTGTCTATCGCCCTCGCTCTGGCGTCGGGAGTTCGTCCGGAACAGGGTCTGTATACTGCTATCGTTGCAGGTTTCATCGTTTCCTTCCTGGGAGGAAGCCGTGTGCAGATCGCAGGTCCTACTGCCGCTTTCGCTACCATTGTTGCCGGCATCGTCGCTACTGAGGGCATGGACGGTCTGATCATCTCTACCGTCATCGCCGGTATTCTCATGATCATCATGGGTCTGTGCAGATTCGGAGGACTGCTCAAATACATACCGGGTACCATCACTACCGGTTTTACCTTCGGTATCGCTGTTACTATCGTTGTGGGTCAGATAAAGGACTTCCTTGGTCTTACCTTCAAAAATTCCCCTATCGAAACTCTGGACAAGCTCAAGGAGGTCGGTCTGTGCATCGGCACATTCAACCCTCAGGCACTCCTTATCGGCGTTATCTCTCTGGCTGTGCTTATCCTCTGGCCTAAGAAGCTGGAGAAGATCCCTGCCTCTCTGATCGCCGTTCTGCTCTGCTCTGCTATCGTTAAGATCACTGACATGAACGTAAATACCATCGGCGACCTGTATACCATTTCCTCAGCTCCGCCGAAATTCACCGTTCCCGAGGTCACATTCGCAAGAGTCAAGGCTCTTATCCCCAACGCCTTCACTATCGCTGTGCTGGCTGCTGTGGAATCCCTCCTCTCATGCGTAGTTTCCGACGGTATGATAGGCTCAAAGCACCGCTCAAATATGGAGCTCATCGCTCAGGGCTGCGCTAATATCGGCTCCGCACTGTTCGGCGGTATCCCCGCTACAGGCGCTATTGCACGTACTGCTGCCAACGTCAAGAACGGCGGACGTACTCCTATCGCAGGCATGGTACACTCAGTTCTTGTGCTCATTATCCTGCTGCTCCTGATGCCCTATGCGGCTCTTATCCCAATGCCTACTATCGCTGCTATCCTCTTCATTGTTGCTTATAATATGTGCGGCTGGAGAAATATCCGCAACACCGTGAAAACTGCTCCGAAGAGCGATATTGCCGTTCTTTTCGTTACTCTCATTCTCACTGTTGTGTTCGACCTCGTTGTGGCTATCGGTGCTGGTCTGGTACTGGCTGCTCTCCTGTTCATGAAGAGAATGGCTGACGTCACTGAGGCTCACGCATGGATCGATGTGGACGATGAGGAAACTGACCCGGATAACATCACTCTCAAGAAAATTCCCGATAATACCAGAGTTTTTGAGATAAACGGTCCTATGTTCTTCGCTGCTTCCGACAAGTACAAGTACATTCTGGACGACAAAAAGATCGATGTGCTCTGCATTCGTATGCGTAATGTTCCGGCTATCGATGCTACCGGCGTTGAGGCGCTGATGAGCATCGTCAAGGACTGCGAACGCAAAAAGCGCAAGGTGGTCTTCTCCCACGTTAACGAACAGCCGATGCACGCTATGGAAAAGGCTGGATTCATTGAAAAGGTCGGCAAGGAGAATTTCTGCGACCATATCGATACCGCTCTTGCCCGCGCTGCTGAGATCGAAGCTCAGATGGCTGCTTCAAGAAAAACTGCATAATATAATGAAAGCCTGAGAGTTCATAACTCCCAGGCTTTTTTATTGCTCCCCTACGGGTCTGCCTTTCATGGCATATATTCGTTCGCTATCGCCAGTTCACCGGATTCTATTTTCGCGTACATCTCCTCCAGCGGCACCGGTTTGCTGAACAGGTATCCCTGCGTCCGGTCACAGCCGATACGCTTCAGAAACTCAAACTGCTCCTTCGTTTCAACTCCCTCTGTCAGCGACATCATGTTCAGCTGTTTGGTAAGTCCCACGATGTTTTTCAGTATCGTCCGCGTCTTCTTATTGCTGGCAAATCCCGTCAGGAACTTCATGTCTATCTTCATTACGTCAAACTGATAATCCTTTAACACATTCAGCGATGAATAACCACTTCCGAAATCGTCCAGCCAGATGTTGAACCCTGCACTCCTCAGCACCTTCATCGCACTTTGCAGAAAGTCATGCTGCTCATTCAGTGCACTCTCCGTTATCTCTACGTCAAGGAAATTCCGCGGTACATTGTACTCCTCCGCCGACTTGCAAGATAGCCTACTATGTCGCACAGCTCAAAATCAAGCCGTGAGAAGTTCAGTGAGACCGGTACGAACGGCAGTCCCTTGTCTTTGGCGCTGCGGTAATCCCGGCAGACCTGTTCCATTATGCACTTGTCCAGCTTGTGTATCTGGCGGTACTCCTCCAGCGTACTGATGAAGGCTGCCGGTGAAAGCAGTCCGTAGTTTGGATCCAGCCACCTTGCAAGCGCCTCAAATCCGCAGATGCGGCCTGATGCCGTGGATACCACAGGCTGATAGTAGACCTTGATGTATCCGCTGGCTATCGCGGTATCTATGTTGTTGACAATATACTGTTTCAGGTAGAATCTGTCCTCAAGCGCCTTGTCGTACATACGGAAGGACTGGTCGTAGCGCTTCTTGATACTGGTGCAGGCAAGACGCGCCCTGTCACAGGCTACGCTGGGGTCGGTCTCCTCACCGGAAGGACGGTAGGCTCCGCATTTCAGCGTCAGCTGAACGTCCCTTTGCAGATCGTGTACCCTCTCTGCAAGTCCGCTGATAGTCTCCATCGAACCCTCATTCTTAGTCAGCACTACAAAGTGGTCGTCTGAAAAGCGTGATACCAGTGAACCGGCAAAGGAATCGTCTATCAGGTGGGCTACCTTCACAAGCAGCTCATTTCCGGCGTGAAATCCGTACTTTTCATTGTAGGACTTGAAGTTCTCTATGTCGAAGAACAGGAATACCATGCTCTCTTTGTCGGTAATGACGTAGCTCATCAGCTTTGCGGCTTCCGTGCGGAAATACAGCATATTATGTATACCCGTCAGCTCGTCCTCTACGGAAATACGGCTGAGGTGCCTGTTTGCCTCCTCCAGATTCTCGTCCTTCACTGCCTGATATTTCAGCCTGTTGTAGTTACTGAAACAGAACATCAGCGTCGAAAGCCACATGATGAAATAGTTTATCTGCGTTGCCTCAGTTGTTCCGGGTTCGCCTGTATTCGGCGCTTTTATAGCATCCATCTGCCAATAGAACAAGATGTAGGATACACTCAGTATCACTACGCCTATCAGCGGTTTCCACGTCAGCAAGCACATTATGAACAGCTCCATGGTCAGGAAGGTGAGTATCTGCTCTCCCTTGCTGTAGTCTATCAGGGACACCATCATTCCGAAGTAGATGCCGATGAACGAAAACGACCATATTATTATGCTGCCCAGTGTGTGATTCGTGGTCTTTCCGCGATAATACGCGACTGCGTATATGAACACGCACAGTCCGGCGATAAGCAGTATGGAATAGTTCCTGAACCGTTCAAAATAGTAATCGAAGCCGTGTGCAGGATCGTAATAGACCGTCATTTCCTTGTGGATACGACGTATTATCATCCATACCTCAAGAATTATGACCACCACTGACATATAGATACTTGCCTTTATATTGGCATCGTAAATAAAGTCCTTAACGTGTCTGCTCTGCTTTTCAAGTCCCAGGAATTCTTTTATTCTGTCAAGCATAGTTCCACCACCTTTTAGTCAGTGCAGGCTTCTGCACCATAACTTTATTATAGCATCTCATACCGTTACTGTCAATAATCAACAGAATATTTTAGAGAAATTCACTAATTATTCACATTCATTCTTTATACGCTCAAATCTACACATCGTATATTATTCCTCAGTATTCATCGGAAGTATAAAAATAATATACTCTGCGTTATTGACATTTTGTCCTGTCACAGCTATAATATTATTAGTGATCTATGTTCATTTTGCCATAAACGCTATTATTTCAAGGAGGTCTGCTGCATGAATTTCAAACGGTTCATTTCCGGTATTATCGCCCTTTCTGTGGTCGTTTCAGCTGTCCACGCCCCTTCCGCCGGCATTGCGGATATGGCGGCTTTCGCTGAGACTTCCCCTGCCGGTGATAACTCTTCCGTTCAGTGGAAATGCGGTAAAACTGCTACTATGACTATCACCGACGGTGTGGCTCATGTCAGTGGTACAGGCATAGTTTATAATTATAATGAAACATATGAGCAGCCGTGGAAGTCCATGATGTCTGAAATACATACCCTCACTGTGGACGAAGGTATCACCCGCCTCGGCGACAATATGTTCGATGGCGCTTCTGCCCTGTCTACTGTTATCCTGCCCTCTACCCTTGAACGTATCGGCTTCTGTACCTTCCACTACTGCTCCGCTCTGGATTCCGTCATTCTCCCCTCCTCCCTCACCCTCATCAGAAGCGGCGCTTTCCTGAACTCCGGTGTGCGTACTATCCGCTATACAGGCTCTGAGGCTCAGTGGGAGGCGCTCCGGAAAGAGGACCTCTACATAGTGGAGGACGGCGTAAGCTTCATCTTCGGTACCGCTGCCGGACGCGCCGGCGATACCACTATGTGGCTCAATGACCCCGATTCCGATACCTTGCTTTTCATCGGTAAGGGTGCGGTCGCTGACCAGTCCGAAGGTAAGGCTCCGTGGCTTGATATGCCAGACAGAGTGTCTAAGGTCCTGTTCGGTGAGGGTATCGATTCTATCGGCAAATACGCTTTTGCAGGCGCAAAATGGCTTGAAAGCGCCGGTCTGGACGGTATTCGCTCAGTGGGTGAGTCCGCCTTCGCTGACTGCCCCTCTGTGTCCCGTTTTCTCCTTCCGGACGACCTCTTTTATATAGGTAAGGACGCTTTCTCTGCCAATCCGGACGTCAGAGTGTTCTGTACTCCCGACAGTACCGCGGATAAGGCTGCTAAGGCTGCCGGTATAAGCTGCGATGCCATCAGCGGCACCTGCGGTCCCTCCCTCGCTTACTCCTACAACAGCACTGACGGCGCACTCACTGTGTTCGGCTCCGGAAAAATGACCGACTACTCCGACCTCTCCCAGCGCCCGTGGAATGACGTCATCGGTGACATCAGGAAGGTATACATCATTGACAATGTTACCAATATCGGTAAAAACGCCTTCAATGGCGCCTCTTCACTGACTGCCGCTGACCTGGGCAGCGTCACCGGTATCGGTGAGCAGTCCTTCGCTAACTGTCCCAATCTCCACGCTCTGGGTCTGCCTGAAACTGTCCGGACTGTTGATGGCTCTGCATTCTACGACGATTCTGCTCTGGAACACCTCATCGTTCCCAAGTCCCTGCGCTCAGCCGGTAACGGTGCTTTCTTCCTTCCTGCCGGCTCTGACGGTACCTGTGTGTACTACTCCGGCACCGCTCAGGACTGGGAGAGCATCGACAAGTCCTCCGACAATACTCTGCTGGAGTCCGATAATACTGCATTCGGCTGCATTTCCGGCAAGTACAGCAGCCTTATCTCGTGGGTTTTCCTGCCGGAGTCCGGTACCCTGCGTATCATCGGTGATGGCGATATGCCGGCTGCTGCGGCTGCTCCGTGGAGTGAGTTCGCGGATAAGATAACTTCCGTGGAGCTGACCGGTCATATATCCTCCGTGGGTGACGGCACCTTTGCCGGTCTCAGTGCGCTCAGATCTGTTGCTCTCAGCGACGATGTGCGCAGTATCGGCAAAAATGCCTTCAACGGCTGCGGTAAGCTCAGCTCCGTCACTATGAGCGGCTCACTGGACTCTATCGGCGATTCCGCATTCGCTGACTGTACTTCACTCACCGGCATCACTCTCCCTGCAACTGCACGTAGTATCGGCGATTCCGCCTTTTCCGGCTGCACAGCTCTGTCCTATATCAAGCTGCCGGAGAGTATCGGCTCTGTGGGCAGTCACGCCTTCTTCCACTGTGAGTCCCTGAACGAGATCTTCGTGGAGTCACCTGACGCTGAGTACGGCGACAAGGCTTTCGGCTACAGCACTGAAAACCGCCGCAAAAGCGATGTTCAGCTCATCACCTTCGCTGGCAGCTCCGCCGAAAAATTCGCCTCCGACAACGGTATTCAACTGGTCTCTGTCAGGTCCGGCGACACCTGCGGCAAGGACGTTGTGTTCACCTTCGACTCCGATTCCGGTGTGCTCTCCGTCTACGGACGGGGCGATACCTTCGACTACAATAACGGCTCAAATAAGGCTCCGTGGAACGCCGGCGGGTACATCTCCGACATCAGGGAAGTACGCTTCAGCAGCGGTATCACACGCATTGGCAGCTCCTTCATGCAGGGCGCTAAGAACCTCTCCGCTGTGACCCTCCCCGACAGGCTCAGCTCCGTGGGTACTCAGGCGTTCCGCGACTGCGCGGCTCTGGGATCCCTCCGCTTCCCCGATACCCTTGATACTATCGGCAGAAATGCGTTCTACGGCGCGGCTTCACTCTCACGGCTCTTCTTTGAGGGAGATGCTCCTGTTATTGAGGGTGATGCTGCCGGCGCTCACCGCCAGTTCATCGACTCCTACGGTACGGAGATCTACGCCCACTTCACTAAGAATGGCTGGGATTCATTCCGTGAAAACTCCGGCATCCGCGATGATGTGCAGATAATCGACCTTGATACCGTTTCTACTTATGATAAGCTGACTATCACCAACGTTCCCGAAGTCATCAACGTGGGCGATGAGGTTCAGCTAAACATCGACATCGACCCCCGTATCGCTTCTGAATTCATCTGGCAGAGCAGTTCTCCGGAATGCATTCAGGTCTCCAACCACGGTCTGCTCACCGCTTTCAGTGCCGGTGAGGCTGAGATAACTGTGCACTCCAGGTACAACAGCGACATCAGCTTCTCTTTCATGATTACTGCTCAGGATAAGTCCGGTCTCAGTACCGCTGTCAAAGTGCAGTCTGTTCTGCTGAGCGGCAAGACTCCCGTGAATAACGCCTCCGCCAATAACTACAACTACTTCACTACATTCGCAACTAAACTGGTAAACTCCTACCTCACCCAGAACGCTGACGGCTCCTTTACCCGCCTGGAGAACGTGGACAACTCATACATTCTCATTGAGGACTACGACAAGGACCTCAACCTCACCTCCTCACGGACTATGGATATGCAGCTCCACCATATGCTGGGCTACTACCACGGCAAGGACGGTCACCACTACTTCCTCTTCGGTCAGGACAATGACGGCAAGTACAGTCAGCCGGCTATGGACGACGAACTGGAGGTCTACCGCATGGTACGCTATAACAGCGACTGGTCTGACCCCGTGTCGGTGAAGGTGGATAATACCGGCCTCAGTGCAGTATCCCTCAAAGACCTCTCCAACGGCGTTGCACGTATGGCGGAGTCCGACAAGTACCTCTACGTCACTACCGCTCGTACCGTTTATCAGGGTCATCAGGAGAACCTTGTGCTTGTCTTCAATAAGGACACTATGGAGCGCATCTACGACTCTGCATTCTATACCCGTGTCTCCCACAGCTTCAACGGCTTCATCGATACCGCCGGCGACTACATCTACCTTGCTGACCACGGTGACTATAATCCCCGTGCTGTCATGGTACAGCGCTTCCCCAAGAACATCTTCAATATGGTCAGCAACCGGAAGCTCAATGTCTTCGATATTACCGTTCCCGACCACCCCGTTTACGGCGATAACTACACCGGCGTTACTGTGGGCGGATTCGCCGCGACCGATTCCTCTACTCTCCTTGTGGGTACAAGTATCGACCAGTCACTTACTGAGGTGGACGACCAGACCCAGCATAACGTGTTCTGCTCAGTTACAGATAATGCGCTGTCTGAGGTCAAGACCGTCTGGCTCACCTCCTATAAGCAGGGCAGCGGTACTGTCGTGTATACTCCCCAGATGGTAAAACTGAGCAATAACCAGTTTCTCGTGATGTGGGAGGAGGTCGCACAGGATACCGGCAATGTCTCTACCATGATAGCTGTCATCGACCAGAACGGTCAGCTCATCGGTCAACCGGAAAAGACCTCCCTGCGCCTGTCGGACTGTCAGCCATTCGTGGCTGAGGACGGTACCGTTATGTGGTACGTCACCGATGATATGGCTCCCGTGGTGTATAAGCTCAACCCGTACTCTCTGGAAAAAGCCGACACCGACCGCATTTCCTACTCATTCGATGCGGATACCTCTGTGCTCCGTATCTCCGGTAAGGGCAATATCCCCAACTATACTAAGGATTCCGCACGGGACTGGATAAAGCAGTCCGGTGCCGACCCTGATAAGGTGAAAACTATCATCTTCGATGGTGATATTCACAAGATCGGCGACAACGCTTTCAGCGGTCTGGACAGCCTTGAACAGGTCATTATCAGTTCCCATACGTATAATATCGGCAATTCCTCTTTCGCTGACTGCCCTCAGCTCCGTGATGTGTCTCTCCCCGATACCCTGCGGACTATCGGCTCCGGCGCTTTCGACGGCGATAAGCTGATAACACGGCTCATTATCCCCGATTCCGTGGAAAAGGCTGACTTCGGCTGGATGTATGCCGCTCCCGGTACCGACATCTACTACACCGGCTCTCAGGAGAACTGGGATAAGCTCACTTCCGACCTCCACAACTCAACCAAAGAACTGAAAAATATCATTACTTCCGCTGTCTCCGGCAAGTGCGGCGAATCCGCTCAATTCGTCCTTGACCCTGCTTCCGGTCAGCTTATCATCTACGGCTCCGGCTCTGTGGCTCCGGCTAAGGAGAAGGAGTTCCCGTGGAGCAAGTACGCTGATGGTATCACCTCCGTCCGCTTCACTGAGGGCATCACCTCCGTTCCCGATAATGCTTTTCTGGATGCCGGAAAGCTCAGTACGATAATTCTTCCGGAGTCTCTGACTTCCGTTGGTGAGAATTCCTTCGCAGGCTGTTCAGCAAATTCCCGCATCATCACTCGTCCTCAGCTCTCCTCAATCAGCAAGAATGCTTTCGGTGCCGATTCCGGTCTGGCTCCGCGCAAAAACTACACTGTGTACGGTCAGAAGGGCTCTGCGGCTGAGAAATACGCGGCAGATACCGGTCTCAGCTTCAGGGCTGTGGAAGGTTACTGCGGCGATGAGCTTGCGTGGTACTTCGACAGTAAGTCCGGTACGCTGAACATTGTCGGCTCAGGTGATATGTACGACTATGATAACAAAAAACAGCCGTGGTATGAGCTGAGAGACAAAATGACCTCCGTTGCCCTTCCCGACGGCATCTCACGCATCGGCTCCAATGCCTTCTGTGAGTTCAACAAGATAAATAATATAATTATCCCTCAGTCCGTCCGTGAGATAGGTCCCAACGCTTTCTATTCCTGCCATGACCTTGATACTGTTACTATCAGGTCTGTCAGCTACTCCGCCGACGATACCTCATTCTTCGACGGCTACGGAAAAAAACGCGACATCTACTTCATCGACACTGAGGCACAGTGGGAGAAGCTGGCTACCGAATCCGAAAAAACTGACGCTGTTACGGTGCATTTCGGTGCTGACGGTCCTCCGCCTGTGACAACTACAACGACCACTGCCACGACTTCCACAACTACGGCAGCTGCCTCTACTACTACGACTACTGCCGCCACATCCGCGGTTACCTCTGCTTCTGCGGTGAAGTCCTCCACCTCTGCGCAGGTAAGTACTGCCTCCAATGCTCCGGTGAATACTTCTGCCGCTACGGCTTCCACAAGTACGGTGAGATCCTCCGCAACCGCATCTTCAACTCCGGCTAAGTCCGGCGTGACTGCTACTGCGGTTAAGACCACAACTGCGGCAGCTCCCACAAGCTCCGCCACAAAGACGGCTGCAACTACGTATAAGTCTGCCACTTCCTCAACTGCCCTGCCGGTTCCCATGACCTCCACCACTCCCAACGGCTCTTCCGGCAAAACTACTGCTTCGGCAAGCTCTGCCACAAAGTCAGGTCAGGGTACCTCCACTACCCTCACCACTACCGCTTCCGGCTCAGCTCCCGTCACCACTTCTTCCTCACCCGCTGACCACGGTTACCTCTTCGGTGACGTCAACTTCGACGGTAAGGTAGATGCTGCTGATGCTTCCGATATTCTTATGGCTTACGCTGCAAACTCCGTGGGCAAAAAGCCTGAACTGAACGATATTCAGATGAAGATCGCTGATATTGACGGCAACGGTATTGCTGACGCCTCAGATGCTACTCAGGTGCTCAGGTACTACTCTTACCTCTCCACCGGCGGTACTCTGTCATTTATCGAATTTCTCAAATAACTGGACCAAATAAAAAAGCAGCGGAACATCTCTTTGATGCTCCGCTGCTTTTTTCGCTCAGCCGTTCAGCTTCTTCATGATAGTATGTCCGCCTACTCCTGCGGCAAACAGACATATTCCTATGATGAATACCAGTGTCAGCTCCTGCTTGTGGTCATCGGCTCTGACTACGACATCTGTCTCTGATAACTCTTCGGCGTATGCCGGCGTCTGATCCTCATTTGCTGCGTATGCAGCCTGACCTATTGGCAGTTTAGCAGGGACTAATAAAAGTATCGCTGACAATACGGCTGCGGTGACAAATGATCTCGCACTTCTGATCATTTCATCCCCTCCAATTCATTGTCCGTATATAATTATAAGCACTATTCTTAAAACAAGCTTAAAATTTATATTACATATTATACATTCGTATCTGATCGCTTGCAAAAGACATTTTTCTATGATATAATTGAAAATGCCCTTGCAGATATGCATATCGGGCAGTTTTATCATATTGCTTTGCTTCTGTGATAAATTTTTCAAATACTATTTTTTGCAATTGGAGAGATGTAAATGAGTAATTTCCGCAAACAGCACATGACCATACACTGGCATGACATCATCGACAGCGAAAGCTCCGTGCCGGCTGTGAGTGCTACTCTGAAAGAAAAGGCTTCCCTTGTGGGCCGTGTGGGACTGATGATGCTTGGCTCCGGTACCGGTGCGTGGCGCGTGAGAGCTTCTATGAACAAGATCGCCCGCGCCCTCAATATCGGCTGCAATGCCGACATCGGTCTGCTGTCCATTGAGTTTACCTGCCTTGAAAACGGTGAGACATATACCAACGCTATCTCACTGAATACCACCGGCGTCAATACCGACAAGATCAACGCTATGGAATCCTTCACCGACGGCTTCGCTGAACGTGCCGGAAAATACTCCGCAGAGCAGTTCCACATGATCCTTGACAAGATACAGGATATGCCCGGTAACTACAAGGCTCTCAATCTGGGGCTGGCTTCGGCTCTTGCCTGCTGTGCTTTCACCTTCCTGCTGGGCGGCGGTATCATCGAAATGATTTGCGCTTTCTTCGGCGCAGGTGTCGGCAACTTCGTCCGCAAGAAAATGCTGGAAAAACATATCACCCTGCTGGCTAATGTAACTGTGGGTGTCGCTTCCGCCTGCTGTACGTATATGCTGTGCGTGAAACTGGCTGAACTGCTAACCGGTGCCGGTGAGATCCATCAGGCCGGATATATCTGCTCCATGCTCTTCGTTATCCCCGGTTTCCCTCTTATCACCGGCGGCATCGACCTCGCCAAGCTGGACCTGCGCTCCGGTCTGGAACGTATCACATACGCCATAATCATCATCACTATGGCTACTATGACCGGCTGGGTCACTGCTATCCTCTTCCGCTTCGCTCCCGCTGACTTCCCTGCACTGGAGCTCTCTCCACTCACCCTCCTGCTGCTGAGACTTGTTACCTCATTCTGCGGTGTGTACGGCTTCTCCCTCATGTTCAACAGTCCCCGTCATATCGCCTTTACTGCCGGTCTTATCGGCATGGTCACAAATACCCTCAGACTGGAGCTCATCGACTTCACCTCTATACCCGTCAGCGTGGCTGCCTTCATCGGTGCCCTCTGCGCCGGACTTCTGGCTTCCGCTATCAAAAAACTCATCGGCTGGCCGCGTATCACCCTCACGGTACCCTCTATCGTCATTATGGTGCCGGGTATGTTCATGTATAAGGGCATCTACTACATCGGCCTCAATGACATCGATACAGGCGGCCTGTGGCTCACCAAAGCCTTCCTTATCGTCCTTGCTCTGCCGCTGGGTCTTATCTTCGCAAGGATATTCACCGACAATAACTTCCGCAAAAGCAGCTGATTTGGTTAACATATAATTATTTTTCCGCGGTGTGAGTATTTCTGCTGTCTCATGCGTCTAATATTCAAGAAGAAAGGAGCTGCCTATGGACTACGGCAGGCAATGTTACGACCGCTACCGCAGCGGCGACGATTCCGCTCTGGTCGAACTTATGGATATGTTCGCGGACGGTCTGACCCTTTACCTTAACAGCATTGTTCATGACATTTCCCTTGCTGAGGAACTCACCGAAGAGGCGTTCTTCCGCATTTCTGTGAATAAACCGCCTTTCTTCGCAAGGTCTGCCTTCAAAACATGGCTGTACGCTATCGGTCGCAATGCCGCTATGGACTGGCTCCGCAGAAACAGCCGCTTCTCAGGCACTCCCGTGGAGGACTACAGGACACTTTCAGATGAAACTGACCTTGAACAGTCCTACATTCGCAAGGAACAGATGATACTTCTCCACCGCGCTATCGAAAAGCTGCCCGATGACTACAGACAGGTGCTCCACCTCTTCTACTTTGAAAACTTCGATACCGCTCAGACTGCACGTATCATGGACAGATCAGCCAAGCAGGTAAGCAATCTTCTCTTCCGGGCTAAGGCTTCTCTCAGAAAACAACTGGAAAAGGAGGGATTCAGCTATGAGGTCACATAAGGATATGGCGGATAACGTCATCAGACGCAGAAATGCTTTCCTGGAACAAAAAAAACGCCGCCGTGCGATGCTCCTTAAAACCGTGTCCGCTTCTGTGGGTACTGCGGCTGTCGTCCTCTTCGGCTTCGCCCTCTGGAATGACGACCTTATCGAAAATATGCGTCCCGATCCTCATAAGTACCCAGTGGTAACCGATTACCCTACTGCTGCTGTTACTGAGCCGTTTTCAACTCAGGCTGTCACTACTGCCGCTGTTACTCAGTCTTCCGCTTCAACTGCTTCATACACCGTGACTGCTGCATTTGCCGCTACTCAGCCTGTGACTGCTCACACTACTGCTCCGGCTTCTGCACGTACTACCGCTGATGCTCCAGTTATCACTCCTTCTCAGACACACCGTCCGGCTTCTTCCTCCTCTGCACCTGCAACTGCTGTGAGGACTACGACCGCCGCTGTTACGGCTCCTGTACCACCTACTACCATTGCTCCGCCGCTGACTTCGGCTCCGACAATGACCACTACTGCTAAAAATGAACTGCCGACTACTACAGTAAGCCGCGATCCGGTGATCGTAACTGCCGTTCCTTCACTTCCCCGCACTGAGGCTCCCACTACAAGGACTACTAAAGAGCCTGAAGCTCCACCAACTACACGGCGGTCGTCAACAGTACCTCATATTCCGGTTACCGGTGATGCTACCGTCGCTCATTCTACCGCTACTGTTCCGCGCTCTTCCGCTGTTCCTCCTGACACAGAAATAGCTACTGTTCCGGCAACTACAACTGTGCATATCCCTGCACACAGGGACTATGTTGAGGAGTTCTGGTACGGAGGCTGGTGGACTACCGATGTGCAGAGTAATGTTCCGGACAGTGCTGTGGGTCCGCTGCTGGATTCGCTGACGATCGGCGATGATGAGATAAGGGCAGATATTTTTGATGTTGAAGGATATGGCGATGATGTTATCGGCGTCCGGTTCAACTGGAGTGAAAGAATGTATCTGTGCTACAGAAGTTGAATCCGCTTTCGCGTAACGCATCAATGATATGCCGGGCATTACTGCCTACGGCTACCTCTCATACTCATAATAAAAAGGGACGGCGCTCATGCCGTCCCTCTTCTTTTACAGTCACTTGACTATGACCTTCTTGAATGCCTTCTTGCCCTTGCGGACTACTGTCTCACCTTCCAGCTTTATCATCGCCTTCGGGTCGCTTACCTTCTCATCATTTACCGTGATTCCGCCCTGCTGTACAAGTCTCCTTGCCTCAGATATTGACGGTGCAAGCTCTGCCTTTACCAGTATGTTCAGGATTCCCATTGCTCCGTCTGTCAGCTCAGCACTGTCTATCTCAGCTGTCGGCATATTCTCACTGGATCCGCCGCCGCCAAATATTGCCTTTGCCGCAGCCTTTGCCTTCTCTGCTTCCTCTTCACCATGTACCAGCTTGGTAAGCTCATACGCAAGAAGCTCCTTAGCCGCATTGAACTGCGCACCCTCCATGGTCTTTTCCATTTCTTCGATCTGCTCTACAGGCACGAATGTCAGCATTTTCAGACACTTGATAACGTCTGCATCGTCCACGTTTCTCCAGTACTGGAAGAACTCATACGGTGTGGTCTTTTCAGGATCAAGCCATACTGCTCCCTTTTCTGTCTTGCCCATTTTCTTTCCCTCACTGTTAAGCAGCAGGGTGATAGTCATAGCGTAAGCATCCTTACCCAGCTTGCGGCGTATCAGCTCTGTACCGCCAAGCATATTCGCCCACTGGTCGTCTCCGCCAAACTGCATATTACAGCCGTATTTCTGGAACAGTTCAAGGAAATCGTAACTCTGCATTATCATGTAGTTGAACTCCAGGAAGGTCAGTCCACGCTCCATTCTCTGCTTGTAGCACTCATGGGAGAGCATACGGTTTACGCTGAAATGCGCTCCGACATCGCGGAGGAGTTCGATGTAATTGAGCTTCATGAGCCAGTCAGCATTGTTGACAATGATAGCCTTATCCTCAGAGAAGTCGATAAAACGGCTCATCTGCTTCTTGAAACAGTCAACGTTATGCTGGATAGTCTCAGGGGTCATCATTTTTCTCATATCAGTCTTGCCGGAGGGGTCTCCGATCATGGCAGTACCGCCGCCAATGAGAACGATCGGCTTGTTTCCAGCCATTTGCAGTCTCTTCATCAGGCACAGAGCCATGAAGTGTCCGACGTGAAGGGAATCGGCAGTCGGGTCGAAGCCGATGTAGAAAGTAGCCTTGCCGGCGTTAACAAGCTCCTCTATCTCCTTTTCGTCTGTGAGCTGAGCCAGCAGACCTCTTCTTTTGAGTTCTTCAAATGTAGTCATTATTATTTCTCCTTTTTATCTTCATGTTTTTTAACGTAAATTGCAATACCAGCCTCAACAGCTGCCAGCAGCAGGTATATCACGACCAGACCAGTCTTGCGTTCAAGTACCCACCTGGCAGCTATCAGCAGGAAAGATACTGAAAAGCAGATGTAGGGCAATGCCTTCTTCGCAGGCATCCACCGCCGTATCCATAAGCAATGAAATCGTCGGGCGATCTCATGTCTATCACGACCCTTCAATAAAAAAAACCCCCGGACAGCCTGTGCTGCCCGAGGACGAATAATTCGTGGTACCACCCCGGTTTATCCGGAGTTTCCGGACCTCATTGAGCTGTAACGGGCACACCCGTCCCCACCTACTTGCAGTTCAGAGGGGCAACTCCCGAATGTAGGTTCCTGAGCCGCGATTTTTCCTCACACCAACCGGAAAATCTCTGAAAGCGCCGTACTCAGGCTTGATTCGTTCACTGTTTTCTTCTATTATAATACATCTCCACCTATTTGTCAAGGGCAGCTATTATATTAAATTATTAAAATATATCGTTTCCCTATTGACTTTTTTCTCCAACTGTAGTATAATATATTACGTTGAAATGCTGATGTGGCACAGTCGGTAGCGCAACGCCTTGGTAAGGCGTAGGTCGTCGGTTCAAGTCCGATCATCAGCTCCAGCGCCGAGTGGGTGCGTACAGTTTCGCGGTTCAGTTTTTCTGATCCGCGAATTTTTTTTCGCGCATGAAGCTGTATCTGAATTGTAACACATGCACAGCAGGTAGTACCTGCGGTAATTCGCGTTTCAGTAGAAACTGGGACGCGATTTTTGTATCTGTATCATTTCACAGAGGCAGTTCCCTTTTCGCAGGTTGATATTCGTCCTTCCTGATGGAGGGGCTTTTTTTGAACCTGTCCACATAGGATGAATGTACGGATTTTCAGGCAAAATTTGACGAAAAGACGTGCATGAATCCCTATGTGGACAGGTTCTTATTATGGCGAATGAGCGTAAAGGCTCCCACATCCTCACGCAGTCGGCATACAACAAAAGGGAGCAGCACGAAGCAGCTCCCTGAAGTTGCGATATTCAGTAAATTACTGTCTGATGTAAGCATCGAAATACTGTCTGTGAATGTCATAGGTAACGTAGGTAGAGAGCATGAGAACGTCAAGCATATCCGCCTTTCCGCTTCTGTCGATGTCAGCGTAATCAAGCTGATCGGCAGTCAGTGGACGAAGACCCACAACGTGAGCAGTAAGCAGAGCAACATCGGCTCTTGTGATGATGCCATCACCGTCCAGATCACCCACAGGTCTTACCTTAGTAACAGGCTCCGGCTCAACGGAAGGCTGTTCCGGCTCAGTAGCAGGTGCAGGCATCTTAACGTCGAAGATAGACTTTGTGCCGTCGAACAGCAGGTCAGCGATCTCCTTATGACCGTTAAGATTCGGGTGAGGGTCGAAGTCGTCCTCGGGAGAGATATTGTAAACATCGATGTAAGTAGCGCCTGTATCCTCAGCTATATCTTTCAGCCATGAGTTGAGGTGCTGCATCTGCGGACCAACGTTCTTGCCAGCCATTGTCATAGCCATAGGACCAGCCAGCTCAGCAGCCATAGCCTTAGCAGAAGCAGAATCGTTTGCTGTACGGTACTTAGCCATCATACTCAGCAGACCTTCAAGGTCGCCGATGTCATCGTAGTTGTTAACGATGCTGAGGGCAGTTTTCAGCTCCTCAATATCGTCGTAGTCGTTAAGAAGGCTTACAACAGCCTGTACAGCGGGATCTGTGCTGTCAGAAAGACCGGCTATCAGCTCAGCCAGCTCAGCAAGGTCATCGCACTGAGCAAGAGCAGCCATGAGTGCATTCAGCTCAGCGCTGTCGCCGTAGGAATCCAGAACGACCTTCAAAGCATTGATCTTGTCTACCTTAGCGCTGAGGGTATCGATGTATGCCTTGGACTGCTGACCGGCAGCATTGAGCATATTCTCAGTATCAGCGGCAGCATCGGCAGCCTTGTTATAGATCTGACCCAGAACATCAAGTACATCGTCGGACATCTGAATGGAAGATTCAGTTCTGTATGGGTTGAACATACCGATAAGAGCGATGTCGGCATCACCGTTGACCTCCTTGACAGCCTCCACAACACCCTTAACGTGTTCAGCGGACTGGCTAACGAGCTCATCAGCAGACTGGCTCACGTTATACATGAAGCTTGCAGCCTCAATGAAGTCATCGGTAGTGATAGTGTCCTTATTCTCAGCGATCACCTGCATACCGCCTGCAAGAGCAGTATCGGAATCCATACCGAAGAGAGTGAGCATGAGAGCAGTACCGGCAGCTCTGAGGACGGGATTCTCACCGAACACCATTTTCGGAACAACGCTCATGATGATGTCATTTCCGCCCAGCTGTATACTAACGAGGTCAGCCTCAGAGAGATACTTTGTGTAGTAGTCGTGATACGGAGTAAGAGCCTCACTTGCGCCCTCACCAAGATAGGTATCAAGGATAGTTGAAGCGAACTGACCCTTATTGCCGGGGATACGGATAGTATTCTCAATATCCTCAGCGCGGTAAGCGGTAGAGGCAAGGTTAGTGCCTCTTACGGAATAACCTCTGTCTTTAGCGAATTCTTTGAGCTTCTCAGTGAAAACGTAAGGGTAAGCGCCCTTAACGGGATTAGCCAGAAGCTCCTCAGTGATGACCAGAGCGGGGTCCTCAGCGATATTTCCGCCGGCAAGACCGAATCCGGCTGCAATACTGTCGCCCAGAGCGACGTAGTTGTAGGTCTTTTCGGGAGCTGTCTCAACAGCGTATGCAGTATTAGCACCGATGCTTCCCAGCATAACAGCTGAGACCAGTGCAGAAAACATCTTCTTGTTCATTTTCAGTCTTCCTCCTTGCTGTACTTCTCAATTACAGGTATCTTAGCATCTCTTCTTGTCTTGATCCTTACAGTGCTTCCGTTATCGGAATAGTTTATCATCATGAGGCTTCCGTCCTCACAGGGAGCGAAATAGCCGTTATAGTCATGAGTAAGAAGGATGTAGTCTCTCTTTGCAGTGATTTCGCCGATCTCAAATTCCTTGTAGAACTTAACAGCATCGATGTCGTACTTGCCGCAGAGGTACTCCACAAGCTCAGCAGTAGGCTTAACACCATCATCAAGGATAACCTGACCCACAACGTCATGGCCGCCGTTCTCATTCTTGAAAGCACTTATCTCCCACTCATTGATGCAGTCGTTCTCATCAAGGGTATTCTCTATCATGAAGAGGTAAACGCGCTTGCCGTTCTCATCGACGAAGGAATCGGAGCCTCTGCCCATGATAGTATAGGAGCCGTCAGCGTGTCTCACAGCGATGTCGCCTGTAACGCCCCACTTGATACCGTCCTCATCAACGTACCAGCGTTCAGCAGTAGCTTCGGGGTTATTGAGGTAACGGTCAGCGGAAGCCGGACTGGAAGCATGGAGGTTAGCAAGAACTTCGTTCTCCTCAACGAGGTTGCCCTCATCGTCCACCAGCTTGACCATAACGTAAGGCTCAAGGGGCTTACCGGTCTCATTGGTCTTGGTCTCTTCGTCCATGAAGTAAGTAACCAGTGTAACGCCGCCTTCTTCGCTTGCGCCGCCGCCCAGTGAGTATCTCACCTTGCAGCCGTTATCACGGAGCCACTTGTCTATCTTGCGCACACAGCTCACATTAACAGCCTCACCGCCTGATGCAGGACGAGTCAGGCACTCCAGAGCATCAGGAGCCACAACGCCCTGTCTTACGCCGGCAAGATAGAAGCTTGCAGTAGCAACAACGCAGTTGCAGTTAGTTTCGGAGAGGTCTCTTGCAAAGGTATACTTGTTATAGATAGGTCTTGGCACCAGTGTACCGCCTCTTGCAAGAGGCATGATAGCGCAAACTCTCTCACCGGTCATATGGGTAAGGGGAATGCACTGGAAGTTACGTTCGCCCACGTAGTTCTGGGTATCCAGACCTGCGTGCATCTCAACGTAAGCATTTATGGAATATTCTTTATACACAACGCACTTAGGCTTGTTGGTGGTACCGCTGGTGTAGAAATAGCTTATATCGCGGTCAAGGTCTGTGGGACCCAGATCCAGTTCGATGTCGCTCTGCTCACCTGCAATACGCAGGTCTTCAAGGCGTATGAACTCAACGTTCTTTATCTTGTCCAGATTCATGAGGCACTCAGTGATCTGCTGAATATCGAATACTTCCTGCATCTTTTCGGGCATCTCTGATGTATCAAGGAACATTCCCTTCTTATCCTCAGGAAGGAAATCGTCCATATTCATGAGGATGACCTTCTTGATGCCGCTGCCTTCAAGGTGATCAACGAAGTAAGGCAGGAATGCGTCCAGAGTAACGATTATCTCAGAGTTCTTGTCGGTGGTATAGAGCTGGAAGTCGTTCTTCAGGAACAGGAAGTTAACGTTATTGCTGATAGCCTTGATGAGGTTGCAGGCAAAGAGGAGCATAAGGTTCTCAATGCTTACAGGCAGGCAGAGGGTAACCACATCGCCCTCCTTGACACCAGCCAGCTTCAGACCTCTTGCATAGGCTTCACGGAGAGCCGGAAGCTCACCATAGCTTATTTTAGTTCCGAAGTAGTCGATAGCATCACCGTCAAGATTATCC
The DNA here is from genome assembly GCA_902796065.1 of Ruminococcus flavefaciens. Taxonomy (GTDB): domain Bacteria; phylum Bacillota; class Clostridia; order Oscillospirales; family Ruminococcaceae; genus Ruminococcus; species Ruminococcus flavefaciens_X. The sequence goes on along the minus strand of CADBNS010000059.1, from coordinate 5,358 downwards.
TGATTGAAGGTCATGATATTATCAAAGATATTCATGTTGTAGACCGGAACGCCGTTGATAACACGGTCGACCTTAGCCCAGTCCGGAAATTTGCGCACAATAGTGCTTGTGTTGATTCGTGTGGATGTTGTTTTCATTCTTCTTCTTCCTCTCGTGGAATTTTGCGGACAGACGATCTGTCCTTCTTCTTCACGGGTATACATGCTCAGGAAGGTAAGAACTGTCCCCCAAACGGCTGTGTGAGCGGTATGCCTGTACGCATAGGCGCAGAGTGACGGTCGATATTGTTAAAACCCTGTCAATTCAGCCGGCAGAGCTCTCATTCATGCTCTGCGGACAGTCTGACGAATAACCCCCTATATCAATGCAAGCGGCAGTATAAAAGGACACTTCCCACGGTGTCCGGCAGCAGCCTGCAAGGTCTCAAAATCTGTGATGTCGATAGATAGCAGGAAATTGATGTCGATAATGGGTGACCCTTCGGCAGTTCCGGCATAGTAACGGCTGAAACGCGGCAGAGGGCAATGCCCGAAGTTGAGATGATATAGTTCGTTATTTATCATAACCAAAGAAAAGCAAAATTAATACCCGAATAGTATTATATCATACTTTTTTGGAAATTGCAACAATTTTAAGCTATCATTTTTCTACACTTTAATAAGGCATATTAAAAATTATATAGGATCCGGCAATTTAAAACGACAAAATAGAACGTAAAACGATGGGATTCTATGGCAGACAGGTTAAGATATGGTGTTAACATAGGGTTCAAAATATGCAAACTTATATACCGTTCAATCACATATTCATAAATCAAAATGAAGCGGAAGAGAAAGTTTGTACGGCAAGGATACCCTCCCCCTGCGATATATTGCTCCCCCACCGCTTGCATTTCTCATAATTATGTAGTATAATAGAAGAGTTATGAATAAATTACGAAGAAGGTAAATCTATCATGGAAGAAAAAAAGGATATGCTTGGCTCAGCTCCGGTCTCCGGACTGATGCTTAAATTTGCAATTCCCAGTATCATCGGTATGCTGGTCAGCGCCCTATACAACATCGTTGACCAGATATTCATCGGCAACGCTGTCGGTGTCAGCGGTAATGCCGCCACCAACATCGCTTTTCCATTCACCACCGCCTGCATGGCTGTAGCACTCCTCCTCGGTATCGGCGGAGCTTCCTGCTTCAACCTCACCATGGGCCGCGGTGACATCAGACGTGCCGGATATTTCGCCGGTAACTCCATAACCATGCTCATCGGCAGCGGTGTGGTCATCTCAGTCCTTACCCTGCTGTTTCTCACTCCACTGCTGAAAGCATTCGGCTCCAACGAAACAGTGCTTCCCTACGCGCAGGAGTACGTCAGCATCACAGCATTAGGCTTCCCGTTCCTGATTCTCACAGCTGGCGGCGGTCACATTATCCGTGCCGACGGAAGTCCGCAGATAACAATGGCTTGCAACCTCACCGGTGCCATCATCAACACCGTTCTTGACGCTCTGTTCGTTATGGGATTCCACTGGGGCATGAAGGGCGCAGCTGCCGCAACAGTTGTCGGACAGGTAGTCTCAGCTATCATCGTTATCCACTATATGCGCCGACGTTTCATGACTGTACCTATTACATCTGAGCACTACAAACTACAGTCCGCTACAGTGAAGCGTATCGCATCCATAGGCATGGCATCGTGCTTCAATCAGCTTGCTATCGCTATCGTGCAGATCGTTCTGAACAACTCCCTCAAGCACTACGGAGCACTCTCCAAGTACGGTGACACCGACCCTCTTGCCTGCGCAGGCATCGTCATGAAGGTCAACATGATAGTGTTCTCCATAGTCATCGGTCTTGCACAGGGCACTCAGCCTATTGAGAGCTTCAACTACGGCGCAAGGAAGTACGACAGAGTTCGTCAGGCATACCGCCTTGCAGTCATTGCCGGAGCCGCCATATCACTGGTAGCATTCGCCGTATTCCAGATATGTCCCCGCGCTATACTCTCACTGTTCGGCAAGAACGGAAGTGAGAACTACTTTGAGTTCGGAGCACGATTCTTCCGTATCTTCCTGTTCTTTACATGGATAAACTGTCTCCAGCCCATAACCTCCACATTCTTCACCTCCATCGGAAAGCCCATAAAGGGCGTGTTCCTGTCACTGACAAGGCAGATATTGTTCTTTATCCCGTTCCTGCTGATACTCCCCTGTTTCATGGGGATCGACGGTATCATCTACACGGGTCCCATAGCAGATGCGCTCTCAGCAGTGGTAGCTATACTCATGGCGCTGTATGAGTTCCGCGTAATGAAACAGCTTGAAAATGAACCGAAGGAGGTAGATTATTTTGCTCCAAGACATTTCGCCCGATAAACTGGACAATTCTTACTCCGCCACGTTCCGTCCGGAGAAGTCAGACATTATCATGCATTTCAAGGGCGGCAAGGTGCTTGCCTGTGAAGACATGACGTCACCGTTTCCGGAGTACAGCCGGATCTGTCCGCCGGACAAGTGCGTTTACCTCTTTGCAGTTGCCGGAAACCGCTATTTTCTGGCTCTGGACGATGAGGTCATACCACCCGGCGGCTATGCCTACTCCGATGTGAAGAAGCTGCGCCGCGCAGAGGGTGCTCAGAAGTCTGTGATACTGGCACTTTTCACCGCCTACCACCTGTGGGGCTGGTACACCAACAACCGTATCTGCGGCTACTGCGGCTCACCTACTGTACCGGACTATAACGAACGTGCACTGATGTGCAGAAGCTGCTGCCGCGTCATCTATCCGCGCATCAATCCGGCTGTTATCGTGGGCGTGACAAACGGTGACAAGCTACTCATCACCCACTATGCCAAGAACCGCGGCGTTACCTACGATGCACTGGTAGCCGGCTTCACGGAGATCGGTGAGACTTTCGAGCAGACCGTAGAGCGTGAGGTCCGCGAAGAGGTTGGACTGAGTGTTAAGAATATCCGCTATTATAAGTCCCAGCCGTGGGGATACTCCGGAACCATACTTGCCGGATTCTTCTGCGATGTGGACGGTGATACTTCCCTGAACATCGACGAATCTGAGCTGAGCAGCGCATCATGGCAGACCCGTGAGGAGATACAGGGTCAGCCGGACGACTACAGCCTGACCAATGAAATGATGATGAAGTTCAGGAATTCAGAGATATGAGGTAAAAAATATGAATCAATACAGACAGCTCCTTGAATCACTGAGGGCATCAAAGCTGAAAATACATGGAATAGAGGTCTATCGCGGCGGCGGTGTATCCCTGCGTGAGATGACCGGACACGATGTGCGCTATCCTGCCTACTCTGCAACAAAATCCGTGACCTCACTGGCTATCGGTATTGCGGAGGCAGAGGGAAAAATAGACATCAGCCGTCCACTTGCGGACTACTTAGATACAGCTTACCTCTCCGCAATGCCGGAGGATAAGCGTGAGGCGTTCAGCAGGCTCCCTGTGGAGCGCTTCCTGACCATGACAGTCAGTGGCTACAGCTTCCGTCCGGAGGGTGAGGACTGGCTCAGCAACGTGCTGGGTGCAGATGTGGACTACTCCGCACAGCCGCAGTTCCACTACACCAACGTGCAGGCATATCTTGCCGGTATCGCCTGCGAAAATGCGGTAGGTATGCCCCTTGACCAGTACCTCACACAGCGCCTTTTTGAACCCATGGGCATTGAGGCTCCGGAGTTCCGGAAGGACGCTCAGGGACGCTTCTACGGCGCATCGGGAATGTACCTGACAGTCCATGAGCTTGCACAGCTGGGAGTACTCTGTCTGAATGAGGGAAGCTATGAGGGCAGGCAGCTTGTGCCGGCGGAGTGGATACGCAGAGCATCAGGCTCTCACGCAGATGCAGGAGATAAGGGCGGATACGGCTATTATTTCTGGCAAAACGGCAATACATACAGCATCAGCGGCAAATGGGGACAGCGAAGTATAGTGTGTCCGGAGAAGGGCACAGTCGTTACGTATATGGCAGATGTCCGCAGCGAACCGGAGAAGCTCCAGCGCATAGCGGAGGAATTCATAGCGAATATATGAGAATAGGCGCTCCACACGGGGCGCCTTTTTAAATCATGAAACCCAAAACCGCAAGGGGTGGGTCTGAAAACAGTCCGGTGGACTTTTTTCGGAAAGAGGAAGCCCTGTAAGGAAGGGCGTCCCCTAAATCAGGCGACGTACAAAGTAAGTCGTTACATATTAAACTGTTACATCCGGCTTGTTTACCTTTACAGTGCTTGATATGGAATTGTTATTCTTTACGTGAATGGCAGAGGGGCAACTCCGGGACGGTAGGGGAAGAAAACAAAACCGGTACAAAAGCTGACGTTCTTCCCCTATCCCGTAGTTTCCCCCTCTGCACTCCCCTTTCCTCGCCCTCTGACGCTAACTTGTCAGCTTTTATTTCATTCTTCGCAGAACCCTTACGGGTCTGCTGGGTTATTGTTCGGTTGTCGTTAGTTTTTGTTTGCAGCCACATTTTTCGTAGGGGAAGCCTTCGGTGTCCCGTTGCCGCAAAGTTTGTCCTCCCCTATGTGGACAGGTTCTTACACTTAATAAAAAGGGCACTCCATATGGAGTGCCCCTGTTTTTATTATCTCACAGCAGCGTGATTCCGCTCTCTGCGCACTTCTTTACCATATCATCAGGCCATATCGATGACTGAACCTCACCTATATGTGCCTTCTCCAGCAGAAGCATACACAGTCTGGACTGACCGATACCGCCGCCGATAGTCAGCGGAAGTGTACCGTCAGCGATCATCTTGTGATAGTCGTACTGCATTCTGTCCTCTGCACCGCACTCAGCCAGCTGAGCTTTGAGTGAATCCGCATCAACACGTATACCCATTGAGGAGATCTCAAAGGAATCCTGGAGCACTTCGTTCCAGATGAGAATATCGCCGTTCAGTGACCAGTCATCGTAGTCCGGAGCTCTGCCGTCGTGCTTCTCGCCGCTTGCCAGCTTGCCGCCGATACCCATGAGGAACACGGTCTTATGCTCCTTAGTGATAAGGCGCTCACGCTCATGGCCGGTCTTATCGGGGTACATATCTTCAAGCTCCTGAGTAGTTATGAAATACGGCTCATCGCATATCTCCCCTGCCAGCTGAGGGTAGCGAAGACCTACCTTGCGCTTTGTGAATGCAACTGCCTTTACCACGCTCCTTACGGTATCCTTGAGAAACTGGATATTGCGCTGTTCGCGGGTAATTACCTTTTCCCAGTCCCACTGGTCAACGAAGATGGAGTGTATGTTATCGGTATCGTCATCGCGGCGAATGGCGTTCATATCGGTGTAGATACCTTCGCCTGCGTTGTAGCCGTAGCGATAGAGAGCCAT
>CADBNS010000058.1 GCA_902796065.1 Ruminococcus flavefaciens | reverse complement strand
TTACCCAAGTGGTGAAGGGGCTCCCCTGCTAAGGGAGTAGGTCGGGAAACCGGCGCGAGAGTTCAAATCTCTCAATCCGCGCCATGCAGATTTTTCTGCGTCGTTACGGATGAAGTTTTCTTCATCCGTTTTTTGTATTTATTATATGTTAGGAGGTACTAATATGCAGGCTGTCATTTGTTCGCTTATCGGTTACACCATCGGTAATATCAATCCCGCCTACATCATTTCCCGCCACCGCGGCTTCGATATACGTCAGCGCGGTTCAGGAAACGCAGGCGCTTCCAACGTTATGATGACCATGGGCAAAAAAGCCGGCGCCGCTACTGCTTTATTCGACATTTTCAAAGCTGTCGCCGCTTCGCTTATCGCCTATCACCTCTTCCCGGCTCTCCGCTGTGCGAAGATAATCTCCGGATCTGCGTGTATTCTCGGTCATATCTTCCCGGTTCTCATGAACTTCCACGGCGGTAAAGGTCTTGCCTGCCTCGCCGGTATGATCGCTGCATTCGATCCGCGTATCTTTATCACACTGCTCATCGCGGAGCTCGTGGTGGGTCTGAGCCTTGATTATGTGTGCGTAGTCCCAATAACCGGATCTATCATTTTCACTGCCATTTACGCCCTTATTACAGGTGATCCGGCCGGTACCGCAGTTCTCGCAATAGTCGCAGTCGTCATACTGCTGAAACATATCGAGAATCTGAGGCGTATACAAAACGGAACCGAAGCTCATATCAGCTTCCTCTGGCATAAAGATAAAGAGATCGAGCGTATCCGCCATAACGCCGACTGCTGATCAAAAAATCTCCCACACGGGAGATTTTTTTGTTGGACTATACAAACTTGCTGCTCCCCTTTTATACACAATTGACAATCGATCCCCGCGGTAATATAATTATAGAATAAGACTATAGCTCACTTTCCCCTTTTACAGAACGGAGTTTATTATGAAAAATGAAAGATCAGACCTCACTGAAGGCCCTCTGCTGAAAAATATCATACTCTACACGATCCCTATCGTGCTGACCGGTGTTTTGCAGCTCCTCTTCAACGCCGCCGACCTTGTTGTAGTCGGCAGATACTGCGGAAGTGTCACCGTTGGCGCAGTCAGCAACACGGGTCCGGTTATTAACCTGCTGGTCAATATGTTCATCGGCTTGTCCGTCGGTGCAGGCGTTACTGTCGCTCATGGGATCGGCGCAGGACGGTCCGACGACATACACCGCACAGTCCACACAGCTATACCTACCGCAGTCATCTGCGGTGCCGTCATCAGCGCTGTCGGTATCCTCTGCGCGCGGCAGATACTCACGCTTATGGGTACCCCTCCTGCCGCTTTGCACCTGTCCACCATTTATATGCAGATCTATTTCGCAGGCATGATACCCAACGCGCTCTATAACTTCGGTGCAGCTATCCTCCGCGCTGCCGGAGACACAAAAAGTCCGCTGTATTTTCTGACCGCCGCCGGTATCATCAATGTTGTTCTCAACCTCTTCTTCGTCATAGCTCTGAACATGAGCGTTGCCGGAGTTGCACTCGCTACCTCTATTTCACAGACATTCTCCGCTGTACTCATTATCCGCGCTCTCATGCGCAGAAACGACGACTGCCGGCTGGACCTCAGAAAAATCAGGATCTACAGCCGCCAGCTGGGAAGAATGATACAGATAGGCGTTCCTGCCGGCATTCAGGGCGCACTCTTCTCTATTTCCAACATCATTATCCAATCCTCCGTCAACTCATTCGGCGACATCGCCATGTCAGGCAACGGAGCTGCACAGAATATAGAAGGTTTTGTTTACATCTCCATGAACTCCGTCAGCCAGACCGCCCTTAACTTCGCAGGTCAGAACCACGGCGCAGGAAAGTATGACAGGCTGCGGAAAATCATGCAGGTCTGTATCGGACTGGTTTTCACTACCGGTCTTACCCTCGGTCTAATCGCTTACGCTTTCTCCCGTCAGCTGTTGTCAATTTACATCACTGACTCCGAAGAAGCTATACGCTACGGCATCACCCGTATCACCTATATCTGTATTCCCTACTTCCTCTGCGGTCTCATGGACGTTGCGACCGGTCTGCTCCGCGGTATCGGCTGCTCGCTGCTGCCGATGATAGTCACTGTCGCCGGCGTTGTGGGTATGCGTATCGCATGGATATTCACCATCTTCCGCATGGAAGCCTACCACACGCTGAAAAGCCTGTACCTTTCGTACACTATTTCGTGGTCCGCAACATTCCTCATCGAGATCATTATCTTCATCGTTCTGCTGAGGAAAATGAGCCGGAATCAGACAGCTCCGCAAACTACACAAACCACATAAATAAAGCCCTGCAGTAGCCTTCCGGCTTCCGCAGGGCCATTTTTTATCTGTCTATCACCATATGCTGAAGAAATATCCCGCCAGCGGCGACAGCACTATCATTATCACTGAAAAGCTAAACGAATCCGCAGATGTCAGCGTCGCCCTCTGCTCAGAAGGAAACATATCCTGAAGTCGCGCATTCGTTCGCACCTGCAACGCATCGTCGCCCATTGCCGCGATGAAGCCTCCTGCCGCCATTACCCAGTAATACGCCGAATGCTCCGCAGCAAGTCCCAGCAATACAAGCATGGTGCATACCGCAAATACGTGCCTGTATCTCAGATGCGGCAGTTTCAGTATCAGCTTCGAGCCGACTACTCCGCCAAGCTCCATGAACAGCAGCGCCGGTCCCAGCAGCCACAGCGGTATACCGCGTTCCCTCAGCTTCGCCTGAAGATAAAACAGCAGCAGTATGTCAATAGCTCCAACAAACGAATTGCACATCATTAGTCCGACTGCTCTGCCGGCTTTTCGCAGAAATACCGCACTCTCCCTGAAACAGCTGACCATCGCCCTCAGTGTACCGCGGTCACGGCGCTCAGCCATACCGTCTATCGGCACCTCCTTCAGTGTCATCAGCACAGCTATCTGTAACGCGCACATCAGCAGATCAGCTCCGTATGCCGCCTTGTGACCGATAGTAAGCGCAAAGCCTGCACACAGCGTGGAAAGTCCGCCGCAGATGCGGTATATTATCAGCTGGTTGGATTCGTAACGCTCAAACCCGCTCTCCGTTCCGTTCAGCTTCATAGTTTCATACGCCAGTGCGTCTCCGGATCCGGAGGAAAAATTGTAGTTTAACGCCTGAAAGGCTATGGACAGGCATACCATGAACAGATCTCCGGACAGTATCATGGCGATATTTCCAATCATACACATCAGCGCACTTACGATCAGCATTTTCTTCTTGCCGAATACGTCCGCCAGTACTCCCGACGGCAGCTCAAATATAAGGCTGACAAGATGGAATACTGTTTCTGCTATGCCTATCTCCACAAGACTGAATCCACGGGCCGCAAGCAGTGTCACCCACGCTCCGGTCAACGAAAGATTGGCAATAACCGATGATGTGTATAGTTTCTTTATCTGTTTATTTACATTTATCATAAAAAAATCTCCTTAACTTGTATTTTCAACCGTTAAGAAGATAATGCACTCTATGACTCACATAACTGCGTGAGTATTTGCAGTAAAAAAGCGGTCTGTCCTGTCAGAAAACGATAAAAATACAGCTGTTTTTCCTGCAAATGGGCGCACTATCCCCATAGCAGGCACAAATTGATCCTTTTTGAAGCTGTACATTATTCATTTTCCACAGCATGACTGCCGCCTCCTTTCACCTGATGATCGTAAATTTATACAGTCATTATACCATATCTTCCGGGATTTGTCAACTCCCGCAGGCAAAAAGAAGCGCCGCTTGAGAGGGCTCAAACGGCGGAACTTTAAAAATTAATAGGCATTGATGATGTTCTGAACGTACTGCTGCATATCTTTTCCGGATTCTACAGCGTACGTTCCGCTTACGATCTCCCATTTCTGCATCTCAGTCAACGACTGGAACTTCTGCATAGCCTCTGGATTCATTGCGAGCGCCATACATAGTCCTACTGGCATCTCAAAATGATTCATACTGACACCTCCTGTAATTAGCTTGGTAAAATTTTTATACGTTCTTTTTTGATCGTCCGGTTTTATACGAAAGGTAATCATTCATATTGGCACCTACGAACGTCTTCGTAAATCCCGATCGATCTCTTTATACCAATATTATCACATAAACCAAAAAATGTCAACACTTTTCTGGCTCTATGTGCAAATTTTACATTTGATTCATATTTAAGGCACTCTTGTAAATATTTCGCAACTATATACAAATAGTATTTTCTTTGTTGATTTTCTACATTTCAGCACCCCGTTCCTACCCTTTCATACTACGTTTCGTCAATTTGCTTTCAACCTTTTGATAGACGCCTTTTTACCCTCTATCATTATGTCCAGCGGTCATTCGCGTAATTCTTTCATTGTTTATTATGTTTACTTTGTGCAGCTTGTATTCACTTCGTCAATTCTTCTTGTTCAGATGTGCAAAACTTATCCTTGTTTTTCTTGTTAGAATATGCTATAATTATATTGTTCTTCCTTTTAGTTCAAGAACAGTATTTTTTCCTGACAATGGAGATCTTATGTTTACGAATAACTACACTTTTGCAGGTCATGTCGTTGAGATCAATTCTATATTCAGCGAAGTACACCAGTATTGCGCTGAGTACCGCTCTCAGAAGCCTCCCGTATTCTCTGTGACCACCGACCAGAATGACATCAGCTACGAAAGAGAACGCTCCTATAAAGAGGATATTGCTGAGGGGCGTCCCCATATCGAATACTCAGACAGCTACCTTGAGGAGCTCGCTGTCTACCGTAAAATCGCCGAAAAAGCTCCGGACTGGGATACATTGCTCTTCCACGGCTCTGTTATCGCTGTGGACGGTCAGGGCTTCCTGTTTACCGCAAAGTCCGGTACAGGAAAGTCTACCCACACCCGCCTCTGGCGTGAGGTTTTCGGTGAACGCGCTGTTATGGTCAACGATGACAAGCCTTTGCTGACTGTCGCTGACGGCAGTGTAATCGCTCATGGTACTCCATATAACGGCAAGCACTCCCTCGGCTGCAATATATCTGTTCCGCTGAAGGGACTGTGTATTCTCACCCGCGGAGCTGATAACAGTATCGTCAGCATCTCTAAACAGGACGCATATCCCATGCTGATACAGCAGGTATACCGTCCGTCAGATCCTGTGCAGATGCACAAAACTCTGCTCCTCGTGGACAAGCTGGCTGAATTCACCAGCCTCTATAAACTAAAATGCAATATGGAAAAGGATGCGGCTATTACCGCGTTCAACGGAATGAAAGGATGATCACTCTATGAAAATCAGTAACAGTTTTATCGCTCACAGCGACGGAAAAGACACTCTCCTCGTCTCTACAGGTACCTCTGACTTCTCCGGTCTCGTCCGCAGCAATGCTTCAGCAGGCTTCATTATCAAATGTCTCGAAAAGGATACCACAGAAAATGAGATCGTTGAGGCTATGATCAAAGAGTTCGATGCACCCAGAGAGATACTCGAGCGCGATGTGAAAAAGATCGTCGCACAGCTTAGAAAAATCGGAGCTATCGAAGAATAATGGGTATCGCACAACTCGATCAGCTCAAAAAGCACGGAAGCTATATCAGCGTACCCAGCGGCATCAGTATGCGTCCGATGATACGCGGCGGCAGAGATGCCGTCCTTATCAAAAAGCCGGTAAAATGGCCTGAACGGTATGACCTCGTTATGTACGTCCGTCCCAATATGCAGGGCGTTATCCACCGCGTTATCCGCCGGCAGAAAGACTTGTATATCATCTGCGGCGATAACTGCTGGCAGTATGAATATGTCAAGCCGGACCAGATCAAGGGCATTGTTACCGAATTCTGTCATAAAGGCAAATGGTATGACGTCAATAACAGATTCTATCAACTGTACGTCCATCTATGGGTAGACTTCATTTTCATCAAACGTCCCATTTTCCACCTCAGGGACAGACTGAAAAGAGCCGTCAGAAAATGAAGAACAATACTCTGAAATGGCTGTATTCCGTATCCGGCAGACAAAAATGGAATATCCTGCTGCTTATCATCGTTCAGGGTCTTAACGGTGCTTCCGGCGTTCTCTATGCCCTGCTGCTCAGAGATATTGTAGATTCTGCCGCTGACCACGATAAATTGGGCTTCATTAAATATGTCCTGCTTATCGTGCTGCTTGTGATCGCTCAGATCGTCATGCGCAGTATCCTACGCTGGCTCGAGGAACTGTCACGCGCTTCACTGGAAAACCTCTTTAAGAAACGGCTCCTTAACAATATCCTGTGCAAGGACTACGCTTCCGTCAGTGCCGTTCACTCCGGTGAATGGCTCAACAGACTGACGAATGATACCGTCATCGTCGCCGCGAACTGCGTTGAGATTCTTCCCGGTATCGCCGGAATGATCGTCAAGATGATAAGCGCTATGATAATGATGCTTATCCTCGATAAACGCTTCGCCCTGATCCTCATTCCTGCCGGAATCGTTATCATCGCTGCTACCTACGGTTTCAGAAAGACTCTTAAACGGCTGCATAAAAATGTCCAGGAAAAGGACGGTTTGCTGCGTATCTTCCTGCAGGAGCATATCGGCAGCCTTATGATGATACGCTCTTTCGCTTCCGAATCTGATACCGCTTCCGAAGCAGAGGCTAAAATGACTGAACATCTGTCCGCTCGCATGAAAAAGAACCGCTTCTCCAATATCTGCAACATCGGCTTCCACGCAGGTATGCAGGGTATGTACCTCTCAGGTGTTATCTACTGCGGATATGGTATCCTCAGCGGCGCTATCAGCTACGGTACCTTGACCGCCATCACTCAGCTGATTTCACAAATACAGGCTCCTTTTGCCAATATCACCGGCTATCTGCCCAAATTCTATGCTATGACCGCCAGTGCTGAACGCCTTATGGATATTGAAGCCTTCGAGAATGACTCCGATAAGGCACCCATGGATATTTCCAGTATACAGTCTCTTTATCAGAATAGCTTCTCTTCATTCGGTCTCGAAAATGCCGGATTCACTTATTTCCCTTCCGGATGCAGCATCAGCAAACTAAGCAAGGAGAGTATGCCTGTTGTGATAAACGGCATGGACCTGTCTATCAATAAGGGCGATTTCACTGCCTTTACCGGTCACAGCGGCTGTGGTAAGTCCACTATCCTGAAGCTGCTTATGAGTATCTACAAGCTCGACTCCGGCAGAAGATTCATTTCAGACAGTAACGACTCAAAAACTGAGCTTACTCCCGAATTTCGCAGGCTATTCGCTTATGTTCCACAGGGAAATCAGCTCATGAGCGGCACTATCCGAGAAATTGTCTCCTTCGCCGACAGATCTGCTGCAAATGACAGTCAGAGGATCGATGAAGCTCTGAAAATAGCCTGCGCCGATGAGTTCGTCTATGAGCTTGAAAATGGTATCGATACAGTCCTCGGTGAACGTGGTACAGGTCTGTCAGAAGGACAGATGCAGCGTATCGCCGTTGCAAGAGCTGTATTCTCAGGTAGTCCGGTGCTCCTCCTCGATGAGTCTACAAGTGCTCTCGATGAGAAAACTGAGTTCAGACTCCTGAGCAATATCAAGAATATGACCGATAAAACCGTGGTTATCGTTACTCACCGTCCGGCTGCCCTCGGTTTCTGCGACAGAATTCTGGAATTTAATGACAAAGGAGTTATCGAAATTGGAAAAAAATGATTTCCGCAAAAATGCGTATGATATGATATATCTCGCTGCCTGCGCTGTCAACGGGAAGGTACCTAAGGCTGAAAGAGTGGCTGATATGTCTCTCGATGACCTGCTCTATGTATGTAAGAAGCACAGCATGACCGCTGTGTGTGCTTACGCCCTCGAATCTGCCGGCATCAAAAACGATCAGTTCAAGCAGGAAAAAGAAAAGGCTATACGCAAAAATATCCTCTTGGACGCTGAACGCTCCAGACTGTTCAGCCGCTTTGAAGAGGAGGGTATCTGGTATATTCCTCTGAAGGGTGCAATCCTCAAAGACTGGTATCCCGCTTTGGGTATGCGTCAGATGTCGGATAACGATATTTACTTTGATATGTCAAGAAGAGATGATTCCAGACGTATCATGAAGGAGTTAGGCTTCACGTTCAAAGGTCACTCTGAACTCGTCGATGAGTATATCAAGGAACCTGTCTATAACTTCGAGCTCCACTGTGAACTATTAATTAAACATATTGTCGGCGATATAGCCGATGCTTTTCTCGATATGAAGGAACGCAAGATCAAGGACACTGACAACTCCTTCGGCTATCATTTCAGCAATGAGGACTTCTATGCCTATATGATCGCTCATGAGTATAAACACTACATCAAAGGCGGTACCGGCGTCCGCTCACTACTCGATGAATATATCTTCTGGCGCCATGCAGGAGATTCCGTCGATATGGAACTCATCAATGACCGCCTCACTTCCATCGGTCTTGCCGATCATGAAAAACGCGAACGCGCTCTTGCAATAAAACTATTCACTATGAATCCGCTCTCTCCTGAGGATAAAAAGGAACTTGACTACTATATCTTCTCCGGAACTTACGGCAGCTTTGAACATGACGTAAAAAATGGCTACAATAAGTCTTACGGTACCGCTTCCTATATTCTCAGACGCATTTTTCCGCCTATGAGTATGTATAAGGCATACTTCAACTGGGCTTACCGCCATAAATGGCTGCTGCCTGTCGCGTGGTGCATCAGAACTGTCCGTTATCTCACTAATAAGAGAGAGAAAATGAAGTTAGAATTAAATATGCTTTTCCACAATAACAAACAATGATACTTAAAGGACCTCCGGATATTCCTCCGGAGGTCCTTTTGGCATAAAAAAGGCGGACGTTTTCACGTCCGCCGCGTTGGGTATCTGATTAGAAAGGTATCTCAGGGAAATTTGTCTCAGGAGGCTGTGTTACAGTGGTTCCTGTTGATGCCACGATAACATCCTCTGATTCAAATTTTATGACTTCTAATTCAGGTGCTTTGTATGCCATGTTCATCTTCCTTTCTTAATTATTTTTCGTTGTATGCAGTTACTGCTTCGCCATACTTAACTATAGCCTTCATAACATTGTTAAGATCATTATCAGTGCTGGTCTTTAACATACTTCTGATGTATGTATATACACTATACTTAACTTCTGCATGATCTGCAGCATCTGTCTTGGACTCTGCACGTACTGTATACATCTTGCCAAAATCAGTAGGAGCTATTCCTCTGAGTGACACAACATATACATCGCCATCCTTTGCAGGATTAACAACCTTGCCGTCTACTGTGAACTTGTAGTCTGATGCCTTCTTGCCGTCTGCCAGTGTAAACTTTACGTTGATGTTGACATATGATGAAATAGAGATGTTGGCTGACTTTGCTCTTACTGTTGTTCCAGCGTTGTCAACAACTGCGGTATATTCATCACCAAGCGTTACTGTCTCATTGTCAAGAGGCATTCCAAGATCCTTGTTTACAAGCTTGTTCTCTGAAACTCCGCGATACTTCTGGAGGTATCCGCCATAGTTCATCAGAGCCTTGACCATTGCTACTGACTTAGGATCAAGTGATGACTGTCTTGCAAGGATATTGCTGAAGTATGTCTTGAGGCTGTAATTCAGAACTCCGCCGGATACTCCGTCAGAATAACTGATGTGTGCCTTTACAGTGTCTGCCATATTGACAGGATCTACTATGCAAGTGAATGTGTAGATTCCATCACCGTTAGCTCTTGCCTGTGACATCTTCTGTGTCTGAACAGTACCATTCTCAAACTCGAATACCATCTCTGCATCCTTGTCTGCATAAGCAGCCGGGCTCAGCTTGGTCTTCAGATTGAGCTTGATCTCACCGCTTACAGATATGTTCAGACCTGTAAATGCGTCTCTGCCGTTCTTCAGCTCGCCGCACTTTGTGCATTTTCCATATGCGTTGAATTCATGGTGAATGTCTGCATAATAAACACGGTCACCAGCGTATGCGCCTGCTGTGAATGGCTCAAATGCCTGTGTGTGCTCTGCGTCTGTGTACCAGCCAAGAAGCGGGCAGGTCTCTGTTCCGATGTCAGGGAGACTTGTTACTTCTGTGCCGGATTCGATCTGCATAAGCTCTGATCTGCCTTCCCAGTAGTTAAGTACAACATTAACCTCGCTGCCGATATCGTTTCCACTGTAGTCATGTACGACGCCATCAGATGTGAACTTGCAGCCGTCCTTTATGTTGATAACTGTGCCGGGTGCTATGTAAAGTGTTACGTTCTCAGGTACTGTTACATCTTCTACGATGTTTACATTTCCGAAGAGATACGCCTTGATAGGCTCTGTTGTTTCATTTGCTAATCTTACGATTGATCTGATGTCCTGATAGCTGTCGCCTGTGCTCAGCATTGCTGTTGCAGCCTTGTTGATGTATCTGCACTTGATAAGCTCTCCGCAGGTGCTGCAGAATGATGCCATAAGTGCACCCTTGCCATTCTCAGGACCTGTAAGGATTATTGACTCTCCGCTGCACTGATGTTCAGGTACTACAACATAAGGAAGCTCAACATCTGTTTCGCTGTCGCCTGTATCAACACCGACAATAACATTCAGATCTGCTGTCTTAGGAGTCATCTTTATTGTTGCGTCACTATTGAGAATGATGTAATCGCCATCGATCTCATAATCGCCCTCAGTTATTTCAATGTCGAAATCATCCATTGCTGATGCAATAGTCTGAGGAGCTTTCTTGATTCCTGCCTTAGGTGCAGGGCTTGAAGCTCTGTTTACCTTATTGACATAGAATCTTACTCCGCCGCCTGTGCTTGGCTTCTTGTATTTGAAATATACATCATGTCCTAATGTCATGACATTGTAGATTATGCCACTCTTATCCTTAGAAATGCAACCGGAAGCATCATGTGCAACATCATAGATCCATGTGCCTGCATCATCATCATTTATTGTATCTTCCAGTGCACCGCCTCCGTTATAGATGTATCTTAAAGGCATACTGTCAGTCTGTCCGATAAACCAGCCAACCTGCTGTCTGAGAACACTCTTGCCCATCTCACACTCATACTTGTCATACATCTCGTCAGAGATATCAGTAATTATGACCTCATGAGGTATTGTTGTTGTTGAGCCGGGAAGTGTTGCTACTTCTACCTGCTTCAGAACATGAGCTACAACCAGGTTATCAAGAATAGTCTGATAGAGTGCTGCAGCATAGTTGATGATCTTAGCAGCAGGATGATTTATTGCGCAAGTAGCAAGATTGATTATATCTGCTGCGATCTTCTGATCCTCAATCTCCTCTTCAAGTATTGACTTCCACATATCATGGATAGTTACCTCAGCAACGATCTCATCGCCGGGCTCCATAACACCAAGACTGTACTTCTTGTTAATGCTGTTATTCTGAAGTGTCTCATAAGTAACGCTCTCTGAGATAAGTCTCTCACCGTCATACTTACGTCTTGTAGTCTTTACAGTCTGTGCTGTGCTCTTGATCTTGTGCTCTATATTGTATATAGGCTTGTCTGATACGTTCTTGAATGTGATCTTTACAGGATAATCTTCATCAAAGAATGAGTAGCATGGAAGCTCGATAGTCATCTTCAATGCGTTTCCTGCGTATACGTGCAGTGTGTTGCGTGAATGGAACGGATACTCGAATTCCTCGCCGCGGTTCTTACCCTTGAACATTGCGCTCAGGTCGTAATCTCCCGCTACGTCGCCGCGTACATACCAGTGTACGTCAAACGCCTGTCCGGCACCAAGATCTCCAAGGCTCTGGAGCTGCTCGCTGTTTGCAAGTGTAAGTCCCTCAGGTACGTCAAGCTCTGCGCTGCAGTCTGTGAGAGGCTCGTTATCCTTGTTGATTACAAGAAGCTCTACGTCGTAGAATTCCTTCAGCCACTTGCACTCACCACGGATGAACATATACATCTCCTGTGATACAGTCTCATAGTGACCGATAACAGGAAGCTCGATTCCGTTGATCTCAACTGAGTAATGCGCTGTAGTTGTAGTTGTAGTTGTAGTGCTTCCAGGTGTATGGCTGTGTGCCACTGTAGTCTGTGTTACAGCCGGCTTTGTTGTAACAGGTACATACTTGTGGATGTGTACGACCTCTGCATCGAATGTCATCTTTACCTCGTAATCGAATACGTGGTAGTTTGATTCGTCCTCAAGGTCAATACCTGCAGCTCTGATCTGGTCGATATTCATCTCGGATACTGTCATTTCTCCGTCGATGTCCAGTCTGCGAGGTGCCTGAGGTGCAGGCTCAGTTGTAGTTACTGTTGCTGTGGATACTGTTGTGAGTACCCTTGTGTATGTTGAGACAGGTGTTGTTGATCTCTTTGTTGTGGATGTTGTAGTGGTTGTGGAAGCTGTGGTAGTAGTTTTAGTTGCTGCTGCCTCAGGATCGTCCCACTCGCAGATGAAACCGAAGTTATCCTTGTTGTAGAATGTTGCCGGATTGCCGCTGCAATCATACTTAAGATCATTCCACTTACCTAAAACTGCGATCTCACTTGTACCATAGAGCATAAGTCCGGGCTCTGCAAAACCGCTGTTAGGCTCTCCGTTGTTCCAGTTTGTGTAGCTGAATGCTTCATCTGTTACCCACTGGAAGTTACCATTGCTGTTGATATGTCCGCCTATCCAGTAGCTTCTCCTTGCTGCCGGGAAAGCGCTGAGCAGATTGTTGATCTGATCCTGCTCTGACTGTGATGTGATAACTGCAAGGTGTCCGCCAATGCTTTCACAGTATTCCTTAGCTTCCTGCCATGTCATGCCGTTGTTGAACACATGATACTTCTCATTGTTTCTGCGGCTGTAGACTGTGGTAGTGGTAGTTCCGGTAGTTGTAGTTGTTGATGTTGTGGTTGTTGTGTATGCAGCATCGTAGTGGTTGCACTTGCTGCCTGTATTCGGGTCGATGTTCTGGCAGTAACCGGATGAATTGTGGTTGTGGCCGGTTGCCTTTACGCCGTCATCGCCTCTGTCGAAAAGCTCTGAGGTCTCGTACTCACAGTTCTTGCACTTCTTGTTCCAGAGCTCGTTAGTTGTGCAGGTTGCCTGCTTTACTACTCTGCCCCAGTCAAGTACGTGCTCTACTCTTACTGTAGTACCGGACTTTGTGCTGTCGTTCGTATATCTTGTGATAGGCTTAGGTGCTGAAGGACTGCATGAGCGGTTCTCAGTATAGCTGTATACGTTCTTGTCGCTGCCGAGATGCGGTAATGCCTCTGCTGCTCCAAGATCCTGTGACCAGCTGCTGCCTAAGTTATAAGCTACTTCACCGCTTGCAAACTTAGCTGCTGATGCTGCAAATGCTGCATCACTGTCTGAAAGAAGATATACATTGCTTAACTGTGCCGCATCTGCATCGGGTCCACAGATGACCTCTGCGCCTGTACCTGCAAAGTATGACTTTGATAAGCTTGATGATACCAGGTCATAAATGAGTCCGCCGGCATTCTCACCAGCTACGTATGCAGTGCTGTATACATTCACGATTGATGAATCATTGTCAGCTGATGCTGCAATTGATCCAACAGGTGATGCTGACTCGAACCATGAGTCCTTTATGCCTACGTTCTGTACTGTTGCGCCGCTGAGTGATCCGAAAAGACCGCCTGCTTCGTTTTCTGTATAGTACAGTCCGCTGATAGTGTGACCCTTACCATTGAATGTTCCGGAGAACTGTCTGATAGGTGTCCACGGTAATACGCCGGATACTGCATATGAGCCGTCTTCCTGCTGCTCAAGATTCATGCTGAAGTCAATATCATTGATCAGCTCGATCCTGACATTGTTGTCCACATCGCCGCTGTTGATATTCTTTGCAAGCCACATAAGCTGGCCGGCATTTCTTACTTCGTATCTTGTATTGCCGTTCTCTGAGAAGCTCTGGGGCTTCTGGAAGAACATCGGCTCTGCTGCTGTATGGTCAGAGACAAGCGGACAGCTGTCGTCGCCGTAGCAGATACCGTTTGCATTGTATGAGTGTGTCTTGAAGAGATGAATGTCACCTACTGCAAAGATAACGCTCTTCTCTATTGTTGCTCCTGCCGGTACGCTCAGTCCGCTCCACGAGTAAGCGATACCTGAATCGTATCCTGTTGAATAAGCTGCTGATGTATGTGAAGAGTATGCATAATCGTATCTGGAACCATAATAACCCCAGCAGCTGTTTGCGTCTTCCGGAATTGACAGCATGAAAATATTGCCGCCTCCATCACGCATCTCTATGTTCTTAACATGATAATCAGCGCAGTTTGCCGAAGTAAGCTGTGTATCATCATCAGCAAATCCGTATATTGCTGCATGATCGTTTCCGCCGATCTGTACGTCAGCTGTACTTGCAAGACTGAAGCTTTCTACGTCTGTGTCTGAACGGTTCTGGATAACATAAGTTACCTTTGCGTATACATTCTCTTCTGCATTCTCTGATACGTTTCCGTTGGCGTCACAGAATGTGAAGACAGGTGTTACAACAAGTCCGGATGCAATATTATATGTTGCCTTAAGTCCTGATTTTCCAATGCTGCCTGAGTTGTTTCCTACTTTATAAAGAATATCATATCCTCCATCATAAAAAGTAGTTCTCAGTCCACCGCTGTTGCCTCTGAAATCATAGAATCCACCATGATTCAGATAATAGACCAGTCCTGATTCCGGATTTGTAACGGTATTTGTGCCATAGCTCCATGAAGCGTAGTATGTTGCATCTGCTTCATATTCAGTGATCGCGTTTCCTGATGCATCTGTCCAGCCTGCGAACACGAGATTTGAAAGTGCCGGTGCCTCGGGAATCGGAGCATTTGCGGGATCGTTTTCATCCTTCAATACCGCAACGCCATCACTTACTGTGAAATGCTCATCAGTCAATGAGCCGCCGTTCAGATCAAATCTGACCGCCGAAGAGGTGACTTCGTAAGACTCTTCGGTTTCAGCAAGATCTGAAACTACTTCGCCGTTCTCCTCAGCATAGGCAGTAAAAATACTGCTTGCCTGATAAGACGGCAGCATTCCGCTGAGTACTGTAAGAGATGTTACAGCTGACAGCAGTCTGCTGAGTTTTGAGTGATTCATGCTTTTTTCCTTTCTAATTTAGGCTATACCTTATTTATAGTTCACACAGCGTATACTCTGTGATACTACACACAAACAATTACTATACGTATTATTCCACGTACATTTAACATTATAGCACAATATTCACTCTCATGTCAATGCTCTGAACACATCATTTCGATCTATCGATAACCATTTATTGCTACATTTTTTAAATGATTCTGTGCAGATTACAGTATTTTCACTGTTGAAAACCAAATGCAGCCGCAGTAATACTTCTGCGGCTGCTTTTTCTACTATTAATGTATGATCAATCCAGTGACAATGTTACTGTAACATCTCCACTGCCAAAAAGCTCCGGCAGCTTGGCTCTGTCTGCTTCGTCTATAACGCCGAGGCGGGTGTAGCTCCACGAGTTGGTGTTGTAGAATATTGTCATCTGATTGCCCTGATACAGCATGATGTCTCCTGCTTCGGTGGATACCTTTTCGTCTGTACGGCTGAGTGTCCACGGCAGCTTGCCTACCTTTTCAAAACCGCCGTATTCTCCAAGCTCCAGCGTTACAGGTCCGCTGCTGAGCTTCTCTTTCAGCTCCTGCGCTGCCTTTGTATCTGCAAATGACGCCCTGAGCTCAGTTCCGTTTACGCTTATCTTCATAACGCTTTCCTTCTTTATTTCAGGTATCGTTATCCCGTCGATCCATTTCTGTACATCAGACTCACTTGCACTGGCTGCAAAACGTCTGCCTGCCGGCTGTGCGCCTATTGGCACAAGCTCTGCAATGTTCTTCTCGCTTCTCGCTATTCCGCTGCTGCCGGATGTGCAGAATGGTATCACTACTTTGTCAGATAAATCGCCGCTTTCAAGGAATGTGTCGATTATTCGCGGTTCCTCGCCCCACCATATCGGGTATCCAAGATAGATAACATCGTATTTTTCCAGCGACTCCAGCGGCTCAGCTATCTCCGGCCGTACCATCTTGTCGTTCTGCTCCTTGTTAGCACGGCAGTTGTCGTCCTGATAGCGTATATCTGCATCTGTGTACGGTACTGCGGCATTTATTACATAACTGTCTGCTCCGGTAATGCTGATAATGTGCTCAGCTATCTTCTCCGTATTTCCGGTGCGTGAGAAATATGCCACGAGTACATCTGTATCCGGAGCATCTGCTAATGTCTGCTTCATCAGACAAAGGTCGTATGCGGTCCACTTGCCGTCTCCGTCAAGGTCATACGCCTTGTCCTTCAATCCTGATCCCGCCGGCTTGCCAAGCAGGAAATCCTGAAGCTCCCTTACATCCTGTATCGTGTATTTGCCGGTCTCTGCATCGGCTTTCTTCATGCTTTCGCATGAGATCGGCGATACTACTGCCATTATTGCAGCTGTTATCATTGTCAGTACTCGCATACTTATTCCTCCTTTGCTGCTTCGTATATACTCTTTATTACCCGCGCCGGATCTCCCACAGCTATCATATCCGCCGGTATATCCTTAGTTACTACCGATCCGGCTCCGATCACTGCATTATCGCCGATCGTTACTCCCGGAAGTACAATGGATCCGGAGCCTATCCATACTCCGCTTCCTATCGTCACCCTGCGGGGTATCAGGTCTCCGCGTTCCTCCGGAAGCATTCCGTGATCCAGTGTGGCTATCACTACATTGTGACCGATAAGGCATCGGTCTCCTATGTATATCCCTCCCTGATCCTGGAATTTGCAGCCGGAATTGATGAACACTCCCCTGCCAATATGGATATTTTTTCCGCAGTCTGTATTGAACGGCGGAAACAGTCCGAATGCATCGTCAAGGGTCTGACCTGTAAGCTCCTCCATCAATCCGCGGAGTTCCTCCGGTGTGTGGTAGCTGCTGTTTATCTCTGTGGTTATCCTCAATGCCTCCTGACTAAGCTCGTGCATTTTCATGTGTATGTCAGATCCGGCTTTTACGCGCTTGTTAAGATCAAGTGTCCGGATGAATTCTTCTGTTGTCATATTCCTGATCCTCCTTTTACTTAATTATATCATAAGCTCATTCGGATTACAAATACCTATTCTGTATAAACATCTATGCTTTTAAGGCATATATACCATATATATTGTATTGCTTTTTCAACAGAAATATGTTATTATTATTCATAAGAAAAGAGGTGCCGATATGACCTACAGGATAATCAGTATAATCGAAGATGACTACGGCTGTGAGGGCATTCCGGACGGCGAGGAGCTCATGTGCAGCGTCATGCTGCGCGGAGATGACGGCTCTGAGATACGTGTCCGCAGACCTGACAGCTTCCTTACTGCTAATAAACTCAATGTCGGTGATACTATGGAGGTAAATGATGAAAGAGATCTTTGAACGTGTAAGTATAAGAAAATTCAAGGATATTCAGGTAGAGCCGGAAAAGGTCGAGGCTATACTCCGCGCTGCTATGGCGGCTCCTTCTGCCGGAAATCAGCAGCCGTGGGAGTTCTTCGTCGTAACTGACAAGGCTGCCATTAAACAGCTCTCGGAAATAAGTCCATATGCCGCCTGTGCTGCCGGAGCTCCGCTGGTCATTGTGCCATGCTACCGCACTGAGGGACTGCGCTGGAATGAGACCGTCCACATAGATATGGCCTGCGCTGTGGAGAATATGCTCCTCGAAATCACCGCACTTGGTCTCGGCGGAGTCTGGCTGTGTGCAGCTCCACTGGAGGACAGAATGACAAAGGCTGAGGCTGCGCTCCATATCCCAGCCGGACTGCGTGCTTTCGCTGTGATACCGGTGGGCTATCCCGAAGACTTACACCCTCAACAAAACAGATTTGACCCAAGCCGCATACATTATTTTCAGACAGACAGCTTCATAGATACAACTACCTAACGGAGGTCTGAATATGAATGAGAATTTTGATCTGCAAAACTACCTCATCAACGGCGTCGAAGGTGTCGTGAAAGAGGCTATCAAGGCTACTATGAAGAATCCTAAGGAAAGCGCATTCCTGCTGAAATTCGCTGCTTCAAGCAGAGCCGCTTCCAGAAAACGCCGCATAGCTGAAGATAACGGCGAACATATCCCGCCCTTCCTCATCGCAAGTATAACCAGTCAGTGCAATCTCCACTGCGAGGGCTGCTATTCACGGTGCAGCAATGCTACTGTTGACTCCGATCCGGTCTGTCAGCTCTCCGGCGATGATTGGCTGTGTATCTTCAATGAAGCCGACGACCTCGGTGTCAGCTTCATTATCCTCGCCGGAGGTGAACCTATGCTCAGACGAGATGTCATTGAGGCTGCCGGAACCAAGCAGAATATCCTCTTTCCTATCTTCACCAACGGCACTTTCATTGACGAGAAATACTTCCGGCTGTTCGATAAGTGCCGCAACCTCGTCCCCATTATGAGTATCGAGGGCAGCCGTGAACTGACAGACTCAAGACGCGGTGACGGTATCTATGACAAACTGTGCGCAAATATGGACAGATTCCGCGAAAAAGGTCTGATTTTCGGCGCTTCTATCACTGTTACCACACAAAACTACCGCGAGGTCACCTCGGACAGCTTTCTCGGTATGCTCGCTGATAAGGGCTGCAAAGCCGTCATATTTGTGGAGTATGTACCCACTGCCGATAACAGCAGCGATCTTGCTCCCGGTGATGCCGAGCGCGATCACCTCATGAACGTCATCGGACGCCTGAGGATAGAACACCCCGAAATGGTCTACATTGCTTTCCCCGGTGACGAAAAAAGCTCCGGAGGCTGTGTTGCTGCCGGACGCGGCTTCTTCCACATCAATTCCCACGGCGGTGCAGAACCCTGCCCGTTCTCTCCCTTCTCGGATATGAACGTCCGCACCACCTCGCTCCGCGATGCTTTGCGCTCACCGCTGTTTATCGCCCTGCAAAGCGGTGATCTGCTCCTCGACGACCACTCCGGCGGCTGTGTACTCTACGAAAAACGCGAGCTGGTCGAAAAACTCATCGCACAAAGCCATTAAGAACCTGTCCACATAGGGTGAATGTACGGATTTTCAGGCATAATTTTGTCGGTGACAAGGCAAAAATCCGCCGACGGGCTG